>MPMU01000008.1 GCA_002238665.1 Gammaproteobacteria bacterium bin55 | reverse complement strand
CGAACACTCGTAATGCAGTTCACAACGGTGCGGTGCTAATGTGTGTGTCCATGATCGATGCGGTATTTAATCGACACGCCAGTGAAAAGCCAGAAGTATTCTTAACAGGAGGAGACGCTGAAGTTATCCAACAACACTTGAAATTTCCTTCAATCCTGAAACCATCACTTGTATTTGAAGGTCTAGAACTCGCACTAGAGTGAACAATGCTTTTTAAAGTTTGTCTTTTTCAACGAAACTGGCCTTGTGCGAGCTCAAAACACGTCCTGGCCGGACACAATTAGAATTTATCCACATATCGCCGCCGTAGCTCAGTCGGTAGAGCAGCTCACTTGTAATGAGAAGGTCCAGGGTTCAACTCCTTGTGGCGGCACCAGTTGTATGCATTAAAAAACAAGAGTGCAAAACAAAAATAAAGCTCGTGCAGGGGTTCCCGAGCGGCCAAAGGGACCAGACTGTAAATCTGACGGCGTAGCCTTCGAAGGTTCGAATCCTTCCCCCTGCACCAACATTAAAAGTCATCAATCAATCTCATGCGTTGCGGGTATGGTTCAGTGGTAGAACCTCAGCCTTCCAAGCTGATGGCGCGGGTTCGATTCCCGCTACCCGCACCAGTTGTGATTAGGCTGACATAGAGAACAGACGTAGGGTGGCGCTGTCGATTATCGGTTGCTCACATAGCTCAGTAGGTAGAGCACTTCCTTGGTAAGGAAGAGGTCATCGGTTCAAATCCGATTGTGAGCACCACGTTTTGCGATTATTGAAATTGAGCTTTTTGTTGCACAATTGAACATGAATCGGTATGTTCATTTAGCCTCAACGTTCTTTTTAAGAGCGGGTAGGGTACTTATCCACTGTACGCCAGTAGCTCAATAGGTAGAGTAGGGGTCTCCAAAACCTCAGGTTGGGGGTTCGATTCCCTCCTGGCGTGCCAACCATCCACAAAAATTTAATTAAGTAAAATTTCGTAGCATTGGCGACTGAATCTAGATCAAAACCAACAGCAACTCAAGTAGGGTTGGATCGGCTCTACTGGTTAGTTGTTATTAGCCTAGTTGTTGGTGGTATTTTTGGTAATTGGTACTTCCAGAACGAATCACTACTGGTTCGTGTAATCGCGTTGCTCGTTGTAGCGGCGGCGGCTGGTTTTACCCTATTACAAACTGAACGTGGAAAAGCTCTTTGGGCATTAGGGAAGGATGCGCGCGCAGAAGTACGCCGCGTGGTTTGGCCGACACGTCAGGTGACTATTCAGACGACAATGATTGTGATCTTAATGGTGATGGTTGTAGCTCTCATCCTCTGGGGATTGGACTCGCTACTATCGTGGGGTATTAAAAGCGCTCTTGGATAATACAGCAACAGAACCGGTGAAACCTGAGATGAAATGGTACGTGGTTGGTGCCTACTCAGGACATGAGAAGAATATCGCAGATACACTTCGAGATCGGATAGAGAATTCCGAAGAGAAGGACGAATTTGGTGAGGTCCTGGTGCCCACGGAAGAAGTCGTCGAAATGCGTGGTGGAAGAAAACGCCAAACTGAACGGCGCTTCTACCCAGGCTACATCTTCGTCCAAATGCGACCTAGCGCAGCAACTACCTTGCTGGTGCGGACCACACCAAGGGTTACTGGATTTATCGGTACAAAGCAACACGCAGATTCCCCGAATGGTCGGGAATTTCTGCCATCACCGCTTTCAGATGCTGATGCCAGAGAAGTACTAGACCGCGTAGAGAAAGGAAGTGACAGCATTATTCACAAGATCGTCTACGAACCAGGTGAGCTGGTTCGCGTGATCGACGGTCCTTTCAATGACTTCAGTGGTACCGTGGAAAAGGTCGACTACGAGAAGAGTCGCTTGACAGTTGCGGTATCAATTTTCAATAGGTCTACGCCTGTTGACTTGGAATTCTCGCAAGTCGAGAAGGGATAACTACAGAGATTAGAAACCTGGTTGACCCTCCGAGGTCAGCTGGGCAATGAAGTAATGGCAAAGAAAGTAATTGGTTTTATCAAGCTACAGGTCGCGGCCGGCGAAGCACAGGCGGGTCCACCGGTAGGACCGGCCTTAGGTCAACATGGTGTGAACATCATGGAATTCTGTAAAGGATTCAATGCCAAGACCGAAGGGATGGAAAAAGGTATGCCCATACCGGTGGAAATCACGGTCTATGCCGATCGAAGTTTCACGTATATCACGAAGACACCACCAACTTCCTTCCTGATTCGCAAAGCTGCGAACATTGAAAAAGGAAGCGGTACACCCAATACATTAAAGGTAGGTACGGTCACACGTGCCCAGTTAGAGGAAATAGCATCAATTAAACAAGCCGACTTGACAGCGGCGGAAATGGAAGCCGCAGTTCGTACACTCGCAGGCAGTGCACGAAGTGCAGGCATTGACGTCGAGGGAATCTAATGACGAAGTTATCGAAGCGCGTAAAGGCTGCCCAAGAGAAAGTTGATCGAACGAAGGACTATACGATCGATGAAGCACTCGAACTGATTGAGGAACTTGCAACCTCAAAGATGAAAGAGTCCATTGATATCGCCATAAATCTGGGCATCAATTCGAAGCAAACTGACCAGAACATTCGTGGTGCAACGATACTTCCGCACGGTAACGGCAAGCAAGTCAGAGTCGCGGTATTTGCAGATGCGGCACAGGCCGATGAAGCTCGAGAAGCGGGTGCTGACTTGGTGGGTATGGATGATTTGGCAGATCAAGTCAAGGCTGGTGAATTGAATTTCGACGTTGCAATTGCAGCGCGAAATGCGATGCGAGTTGTTGGGCAACTAGGTCGAATCCTTGGTCCCAGAGGTCTAATGCCTAACCCGAAGACGGGTACTGTGACTGATGATATCGCGTTAGCTGTAAAGAATGCAAAGAGCGGCCAAGTTCAATATCGAACAGACCGAGGCGGAGTTGTACATACCCGCGTGGGTATGGTTGGGCAGGACAAAAATCATGTCCAGGAAAACATTGAAGCATTGATCACAGAGTTGAAAAAGGTAAAGCCACCAAAAGCGAAAGGCCGTTACCTAAAGAGAATCACAGTGTCTACGACCATGGGACCAGGTGTCAAGGTCGACGAAGCGTCGTTAAGGGTCTAGATTTTTATGTTTTTAACTCGTGCTCGAAAAAGCGAAATAGTCGAAGACACTAAAACTGCCCTTGAGAGCAGTACAAGTGTGATCGTCGCCGACTATAGCGGTATTACGGTGAATCAGTTCACTCAAGTGCGTCGCCAAGCAAGAGACGAAGGTGTCAAGCTGAGCGTGGTACGGAATAACTTGATTCGACGCGCGTTGGAAGGTTCAAAGCACACTTGTATAGAAGAGTCGCTACAAGGCCCAGTGGTACTTGCCTTTAGTCAAGAAAATCCAAGTGCCGGAGCGCGTTTATTAAAGAACGTGATGAAGGAGCTACCTGAGCTAGAGATAAAAGGTATTTCTCTAGAAGGTCGATGGGTCAATCCCAACGACTTGGACAGGGTCGCATCCGTTCCGACCAAAGAAGAAGCCATTGCCCGACTGCTTTCCGTGATGACAGCCCCGGTAGGCAAGTTGGCACAGGTTTTAAATGCAGTACCTTCGAAATTAGTTCGAACTTTAGTAGCAGTCAAGGATCAAAAGTCATCCGAAACTTAGTTTTACGGGTCGGATGCAAACGTTTAGCAATAAATTGGAGAAATAGACCATGAGTCTTTCAAAAGACGAGATTATTCAAGCAGTCGCTGACATGAGCGTAATGGAAGTAGTCGAGCTTGTTGAGGCGATGGAAGAAAAATTCGGTGTGACGGCTGCCGCAGTTGCCGTTTCTGCTGGCCCTGCCGCCACTGATGCTGGAGAAGCGGAAGAGGCCGTAGAGCAAACTGAATTCGATGTGGTACTGCAAAGCTTCGGTGAAGGTAAAGTTCAGGTTATTAAAGCATTGCGCGGTGTAGCGGAACTAAGTCTGAAGGAAGCCAAGGATTTGGTGGAAAGTGCGCCTGTAGCCGTAAAGGAAGCCATCTCCAAAGACGAAGCCGAAGAAGTCAAAGCAAAGTTGGAAGAAGCTGGTGCGACTGTAGAGGTCAAATAACCAGGCTGAAAGCCACATTACACAACACACTCCCTATTGCGCTGGGTCCAGCGACCCAGATGGGGATTCCTTTATTCTATTTTCCGGGGTACTGAATGGCGTATAGCTTTACTCAAAAGAAGCGCATTCGTAAAAATTTCGGTAGATTGCGTGAAACCATGCCGTTTCCGAATCTGCTAGACATCCAGCTCGATTCCTATAAGCAGTTCCTGCAAGCCAATGTATCTGCCGACAAGCGGGAGAACATCGGACTACACGCAGGTTTTCGAGCGGTACTTCCTATCGTTAGTAATAACGAGAAAGCAGCACTGGACTATGTGAAGTATGAGCTCCTAGAACCTGAATTTACCTGGGAGGAGTGCATCCACCACGGTATTAATTACGCAGCACCACTGCATGTGGTCCTGCGGCTCTTGCACTACGACCGAGAGACAAAAGAACGACGAATCGCGGAAGCCATCGATCAAGAGATATTTATTGGCGACATCCCATTGATGACGCCGAATGGTACCTTTGTTATTAAAGGGATTGAACGTGTCGTGGTTTCGCAACTGCATCGTTCACCCGGTGTTTACATGATGCACGACGACGGTAAGACCTATGCGAACCGCAAAGTTTTTAGTGCCAGAGTAATTCCCGCGATCGGTTCGTGGCTGGATTTCGAACTTGGTTTTGACTCCAAGGAGCATCGCGAACGCCAACAACGAGAACGGGAAGTCAAAGAAGACACCGATCGACGAGAACGCGATCGACATCGCAAAGATGAAAATGCTCGCTTTGTCCGTGAGGTCGGCGAATGGATGTCTGGTTTAGGCATACCGAAAACCGAGTTGATCGAAAAATATATCGGAACGGACGAAATTTTTGTCCAGGACGAAGACTCTTTCTACTGGCATATCGACGATGCAGAGCGCTATGTTGGAGAAGAAGCACCTGTCGATTTGTTTGATGACAATGATCGAGTCATTGTTGCACAAGGTGCATTAGTCACACAGAAACATGCACAGCGACTAAATAAATGTTCCATCGAAAAAAAGCGTATAGAGGTCTCCGAAGAGTTCCTGCACTACCGACAAGTTGCTGAGGAAATCTTGGACCCCGATTCAGGCCAGGTGATCGTAGAACAAGGCAACTCCCTTGATGAAGGCTTCCTACGACGAATCCGCGACGCTCAAATCGCAGAATTCAAGACGATACACATTAATCGTTCACGGTACGCGAAAACTCTTAGTGGCCTGATCAAAGCCGCAAGCGGTGTAGAAGATGCTTATGAAGCGGGTGCTATCCCAAGAAAACAGCACGAGTATTTCCAAGCAGTAAAGGTGCTGTTAAATCAGCACTCAGGTGATTTCTCGAAAGTCTTAAGCGAAACCATCGCACATGACAACTACACCTTGATTGAGGGTGGGTTGGCGATACTCGACTTACCCGACCCAGAACGTCTGTTAGGACGGGTCTGCCCGATGGATGTCAAAGGTGACAGCAACCGGAACATCGTGCGTGCGGACACAGTTTTCACCTCCTATCACGTATCAAGGATGAAGAAGCTTGATGAAATCAAGGTTCCAGAAGAGTTTCTACTTGATCAGATGGTTGTTGAATCGATCATAAATCCAGAAGATGATTCAGTTATCCTTGAAGCAGGGGAGATGATCTCTCCTTCAACGCTAGAGCTGGCGCGGGAATACGGCATAACTGATTTGCAGACATTGTTTATCAATGAAAACACTGCAGAGCAGATCACCGACGAACTGACCGAACAAGGTGTAATACCTCAGGATATTGTTAATTTCATGTCCGCGCATGAACCACCGCCAATGCTCCGAGAAGAAGAGGAAAAGGACGCACAGCGAAGAATCCATGGTCAAAAGGAAGATGACTCAGATGCGATCTACGTTGAGGCGATTGAAGCGGAATTAGCAAAGGAGCATTCGGCAGAAGAAGCAAGCTCGATTGAGAAACTCTCCGAGTTGCACTCGAGATACATCAAAGGGCTATCCGATACAGCTAATTGGCGAACGCCGGATAGCGGAAGGACAAGATCTGGTCAGGCACGTTCGGGTCGCGATCGAGATCAGCAAGAGTATGTGTTTGTTCGAATTGACCGCAAGAAGAAACTGCATGTGACGCACATGCTCAGGGCGTTGGACTTGTCGGATCAAAACATTCTTGATGAGTTCTATCAAACATTCACGTTTGAGTTTGAGTCACGTGGTGAGCGAAAACTCCGATATTCAAAGTGGGACCCCGATCATCTTCGTGGTGAAACTGCCCGCATTGATTATTTCGACGAAGAAGGCGAGATTATCTGCAATGCCGGAGATCGCGTGAATCGAAGAGCGATCAATCGATTGAAAGGACTGACGGATAAGAATAGAAAGTTTCAGGTGCCAGACAGCTTCTTTGACGGGCTGATCTTGGCTAAGAACATTGAGGATATCGAGTCTGGTGAAGTGTTGCTTCCATGTAACACTGTTCTAAACACGGACCACATTACCCGAATGCGAGATTGGGGTGTCGATGAATTCGAAACACTCGCAATCAGTGGTTTTAAAGATCGATCCTTTATTGCCGACACCTTACGAAGAGATCCTGACACTGAGCCAAAGAACTCCAAGGCACAGTCTTTGGTTGAGATTTATAACGTGTTGCGTCCGGGCGAACCAGTTACTTTGGAGTCTGCGCAGACCTTATTCACTAGAACGTTTTTCGCGCAAGAGAAGTATGAGCTTTCTGGCGTAGGCCGCATGAAGTTCAACCGTAGGTTGGGATGGGAAGAAGAAAACAACCTGTCGCTTCTGACGGCGAAGGAAAATGTCGAAATTGAAGGCAAAGTCGTTCTCCGAAAAGGGAGAAAATTAAATCCAGATGTCGTCACCCAACTGCGGAAGTCTCAAGTCAGTGAAATTGACGTACTCGTGAATCTACACCAGTTAGATCCGGATGTATATATCCGCGGCTTGACCTGTAAATTCACATATCAGGATCAGGACGGGAATCACCTCGCGCAGACCGGAGATGCGCTGTATGGTGCGGCACTTAAACGCTTGCAGCAGATGGCCGATCCCAAAGTAGAGGCAGTTTTCAAGACCAATCTAGATCCAAACGTTCTGGATAAGTACGACATTATTGGCGTACTCAAGAAGCTGCTCGAAGTGGTTCAAGTGCCAGACGAGGAAAGTGACACCGAACAGGAAACAGTCGACGATATCGATAGCCTAGGAAATAGGCGAGTTCGGTCGGTCGGTGAATTGGCAGAGATCGCATTTCGCGGTGGGCTACGCCGGGTAGACAGAGCGGTTAAAGACCGACTTTCAAATGCTTGGGCAGACAAGCTAATGCCTCAGGATTTGATAAATACAAAGCCTATAGCCGCAGCTGTCAAGGAATTTTTCGGTGGCCATGAGCTGTCGCAGTTTATGGAACAGACTAATCCGTTGGCGGAAGTTACGCACAAACGGAAAGTATCGGCATTGGGACCAGGTGGTCTTACCCGCGAACATGCTGGATACGAAGTACGTGACGTGCACCGCTCCCATTACGGTCGAGTATGTCCGATTGAGACACCTGAAGGTGCCAACATTGGTCTCATCAGTAGTCTCACGATCCACGCACGAACCAATAAGCATGGCTTCATAGAAGCACCGTTTCGTGTGGTAGAAGAAGGCGAAGTCAGTGACAAGATCGAATATCTATCGTTCATGGACGAAGGGCAACACCCTATTGCGCAAGCCAACGCACCCATCACGGATGTGAGTGAGTTTGCCGAAGATCGTGTAGATGTCCGGGTGGACGGTGAATTCACACGTCGATCTAGTGACAGAGTGAGGTACATGGATGTATCGCCGAAGCAAATCGTTTCGATCTCCGCAGCATTAATTCCTTTCCTTGAGCATGATGAGGCCAACAGAGGGCTCATGGGCTCTAACCAGCAACGGCAGGCTGTGCCTACTGTGCAGGTAGAGGCGCCTTTGGTAGGAACCGGGGTGGAAGGTTATGTCGCGCGGGATTCAGGTGTATGCGTAACCGCTAAACGACCAGGCATTGTAGAGTTGGTGGACGCGGGAAGAATCGTGATTCGAGTCGATCCCGAAGCGTCAAAGGGTGTGACGGATGCCATTGACATTTACAACCTGACTAAATTCAAGCGCTCCAATCAAGATACCTGTATCAACCAACGTCCGATTGTTAAAGAAGGTGACCGGATCGAAGCGAACGACGTCCTGGCAGATGGTCCATCAGTAGATCTTGGTGAACTCGCTTTAGGACAAAATGTCCGAATCGCGTTCATGATGTGGAATGGCTTTAACTATGAAGATTCGATCCTGGTGTCTGAACGTGTCGTTCAAGAGGATCGATTCACCTCAATACACATTCTCGAGGAAGTATGTACGGCTCGAGAAACGAAGATGGGGAATGAGGAAGTTACTGCAGATATACCTAATGTGAATGATTCAGCACTCAGTCAGCTCGACGAGTGTGGTATTGTCAGATTGGGCGCAGAAGTTAAGGAAGGCGATATTCTCGTCGGCAAGGTGACTCCTAGAGAAGAATCTCAGGCAACTGGCGAAGAAAAGCTCTTGCGAGCCATTTTTGGTGCAAAAGCTGATGACGTAAAAGACACTTCTTTGCGGGTTCCTTCGGGTGTTTCAGGTACCGTTATTGAGGTACGCGTCTTCACTCGAGAAGGCGTGGACAAAGATGAACGTGCTTATGAAATTGAAGAAGAAGCTCTGATTGCTTACGAAAACGATCTCGCAGATGAGTATCAGATTTATCAACGATCGAGTTTCGATTCCATACGAAAGGCTATATTGAACCAGAAGGCAGTGAGCATCCCTGGCTATGACGGGAGTCGTGCGATCACAGCAGCCATTTTGGATGCTATGGACGACGATGAGTGGCTCACGATTCGGATGGAAGATGACCAGCTGAACCGCATGCTGGAAACGGTTGAGAGCGATCTGAGGAAACTTCGTGAACAGCACGAAAAACTCAGAGATGAGAAACAAGCCAAGTTCTCAAGAGGTAGCGATCTCCAACCAGGTGTTTTAAAGGAAGTCAAGGTTTACTTGGCGACTAAGAAGCGCATCCAGGCTGGGGACAAAATGGCCGGTCGACACGGCAACAAAGGCGTGATTTCCGTGATCATGCCGGTGGAAGATATGCCTTATGACGAAAACGGTGAGCCTATTGACATCGTCTTGAACCCACTTGGCGTGCCGTCCAGAATGAATGTTGGCCAAGTACTTGAGACCCAATTAGGCTGGGCTGTTAAGGGAATAGGTCAAAAGATCGGTGACATGCTGGACCAACAGCAGTCGGTTGCGAAACTACGGGCTTATCTCAATGACATCTATAACAAAACCGAAGGTCATCACGAAGATATCGATTCGTTGACGGATCAGGAATTGGTTGAGTTAGCTGGCAATCTCAGAAAAGGACTGAGTATCACGACTCCTATCTTTGATGGTGCTAAAGAAGCTGACATTCAGGATTTGTTACGAAAGGCTGGTCTACCAGAGAATGGTCAGACGACGCTATACGACGGTCGTACTGGTGAAGCCTTTGATCGTCCGGTCACAATCGGCTACATGTACATGCTCAAGTTGCACCACTTGGTAGACGACAAGATGCACTCAAGGTCTACCGGTGCATACAGCATGGTAACCCAACAACCACTAGGTGGTAAAGCCAGGTTAGGTGGTCAAAGATTTGGGGAAATGGAAGTCTGGGCGCTGGAAGCCTATGGAGCCGCACACACCTTACAGGAGATGTTGACCTTCAAGTCAGATGACCTAGATGGTCGAGCGAAGGTTTACAGCAATATTGTGGATGGTGACTATCGCATGAAACCTGGTATACCAGAATCATTCAACGTAATTCGTAGAGAAATACGTTCGCTTGGTTTGAACATTGAATTAGAAAACGTTTAGGGGGGGGATAAGACATGGCACCTTGGTTAATTCCTAACAACCGAGTAAAGGCTGTTGAAGATTTCAACGCCCTTCGCGTCGGATTAGCTTCACCAGAGGAAATTAGACGATGGTCCTACGGTGAGGTAAAGAAGCCGGAAACCATTAATTACCGAACGTTGAAACCAGAACGGGATGGCCTGTTCTGTGCCAAAATTTTCGGGCCGATCAATGACTACGAATGTCTGTGCGGGAAGTACAAGCGACCTAAGCATCGCGGCGTAATCTGTGAAAAGTGCGGCGTCGAAGTAACTACCAAGGAAGTTCGGCGGGAACGGATGGGGCACATCGAGCTAGCCAGCCCGGTATCTCACATATGGTTCGTGAAGTCGATTCCATCTCGAATGGCATTGTTGCTCGGCATGGACCTCAAAGAACTCGAGCGCATTATCTATTTCGATCAGCATGTGGTAACCGAGACCACTATTCCGGAACAGATTCCGCTACGAAAGCTAATGACGGATGACGAACTTCAGGAAGCTCGAGAATTGTGGGGTGGAGAAGAAGTATTCAGCACCAATATCGGCGCCGAAGGCGTCCAGGAATTACTTGAAACACTCGATCTGGAAGAACTGCAGCAGCAACTTCAAATCGAGATGGAGGAGACAAACTCGGAAAGTACTCGACGCAAAATCACCAAGCGACTTAAGTTGGTGAATGCGTTTATCAAGTCCGGGAACAACCCAGCTTGGATGGTACTGAAGACGCTTCCCGTGTTGCCGCCGGAATTGCGCCCACTCGTCCCCATGGAAGGCGGTCGATTTGCGACCTCTGATTTGAACGATTTGTATCGTCGAGTTATTAGTCGAAATAATCGTTTGGCGAGGATCATGGAACTTCGCTCCCCGCAGATCATTCAACGCAACGAAAAACGAATGCTTCAAGAAGCAGTAGACGCGTTGCTGGATAACGGTCGACGTGGCCGAGCAGCCACTGGCCGCAATAAGCTACCTCTCAAGTCTCTGTCGGACATGATTAAAGGTAAGCAAGGTCGGTTCCGTCAGAACCTACTAGGTAAGCGTGTCGACTATTCCGGACGTTCAGTCATCGTCGTTGGACCCACTTTGAAACTTCATCAGTGTGGTTTACCGAAACGCATGGCACTTGAGCTATTCCGCCCGTTTGTATACAACGAGCTAGCTAAACGACAGTATGCGCCTACCACAAAGATGGCTAAAAACATGGTGGATGCGGAGCATTACAAAGTTTGGGAAGTTCTGCCAAACGTCATTCGAGAACATCCAGTGCTGCTCAATCGTGCACCGACGTTACACCGCCTTAGTATCCAGGCATTTGAGCCGGTATTGATCGAAGGTAAGGCGATTCAGCTCCATCCTTTGGTTTGTGTCGCTTTCAATGCTGACTTCGATGGAGATCAGATGGCCGTACATGTGCCATTGACGTTTGAGGCTCAGCTTGAATCTCGAGCAATTATGATGTCGACCAACAACATCTTGTCACCTGCCAACGGTGAGCCGATTATTAATCCGAACCAGGATGTCGTACTCGGTCTTTATTACCTGACAAGAGAAAAGGTCAATGGTCGGGGCGAGAACCGAACGTTTACCGATTTCGAAGAGGTCACTCGAGCCTATCAGAATGACGAAGTCGAACTACATAGCAAGATCAAAGTTCGTCTCGAGTCGATTGACGCCCAGGGGCATCGAAATTACCAGATGGTGGGTACGACTGTAGGTCGAGCTTTGTTAGCTGACATTATTCCTGAAGGCATGGATTTTCAGTTGATCAACAAGGTTCTACCGAAAGATCAGATTTCAAAGCTGATTGACTATGTCTACCGGAACTTTGGCTTGAAAGATACTGTTATCTTTGCCGATCAACTCATGAATATGGGATTCCGTTACTCAACTAAATCTGGTTGCTCGATCTGCATCGAGGATTTCATCATTCCGAACGCGAAAGAGTCAATTATTGACACGGCCAATCAGGCTGCCTCGGAGATCGAATATCAGTTTGAAAACAGTCTCACCACCGAGACCGAGAAGTACAACAAGGTCACCGATATTTGGGGTAAAGCGTCTGACCAAATCGGTAAGGCAATGATGGATGAGCTAGAAACCGAAACCACGGTGACTGCAGAAGGTGACGAGGTAGAACAGAAATCGTTCAACTCGGTTTACATGTACGCCGACTCGAAGTCTCGAGGTACGCCGACGCAGTTGCGTCAGGTAGGTGGTATGCGTGGTCTGATGGCAAAGCCTAATGGTGAAATCATGGAATCGCCCATCGTGGCGAACTTCCGTGAAGGACTAAAGGTGAACGAGTACTTCATGTCCACTCACGGGGCTCGAAAAGGTCTCGCAGACACTGCACTGAAAACTTCGTTTGCGGGTTACTTCACGCGTCGTTTGGTCGACGTTGCACAGGATCTGGTGATTACTGAAGCGGATTGCGGAACCTCGAATGGTCTGAATCTACAAGCTATCATCGAACGAGGAAGAGTGGTGGAGGGACTAGCTGCCAGAGTTTTGGGGCGCGTGACTGCGGACGTAGTAAAGGATCCGTTCACGGAGGAAGTAATACTCGAGAAAGGCGATCTGATCGACGAAGATATTCTGGACCGACTCCAAACTGTGCATGAAATTAAGGTTCGATCACCTGTCACATGTGAAACCAAGTACGGATTGTGTGCCAAGTGCTACGGTCGCGACCTGGCCCGAGGGCATCTGGTCAATAAAGGCGAAGCGGTCGGTGTGATGGCGGCACAGTCTATCGGCGAGCCTGGTACTCAGCTTACGTTGCGAACGTTCCACCACGGCGGTGCAGCTTCTAGAGATACTGCTGTAAACGATGTCACGGTAAATACCGAAGGTACGATCAAGTTTGAGATTCGACAGCTAGTCGAACGTGAATCTGAGAATTCTTGGATATCAGCGGACCGTTCGGGAAGGATTATCGTTAGAGATAATGCTGGCATTGAAAGAGAACGTCATAAGATTCCTTACGGCGCGGTACTCACTGTACCAGATGGTTCTACGGTCTCTGCAGGTCAGACAATTGCTAACTGGGATACGCTCTCACGACCGATTATTTCTGAGAATGTGAGTGGTGTGACCATCCCAATTGACTTGATCAGTGGTGAAACGGTCACGCTGTTGAGAGATGAACAGACAAATATTGACACGTTAGAGGTCAAGAAGGAGTCCGAACGTACGACTGAAGGACGTGAACTGAGTCCGCGAATTGGTATCGTAGACCTGAATCGTCAAGAGAATTCAGTCGCTGCACGGAATTCCGGTAAGGTCATGTTCGAGAACATCGAGACGTTTGAGTATGACGGTAAGGTCATTGTAGCCCGCCCGGGTGGTTCACTGTGGGTAGATAGTGCTCGATCTCGAGCTCGAGGTGGATCGACTGCTACAGATAAGCAGGAAGTGCCATTTGGTTCGGTGCTACATGTGGAAGCCGGTGATTCAGTTCAAAGTCGTACGAAGATGTTTACGACCCACGTAGCTTCAATGCATGAGTTACCTGAATCAGCCATCATTGAGCCCATGGCGTCTACGCCTGGAGGATTTATAGAGCGAGGACAAAAGATTGCGTCTGTACCAACCGAAAGTTCAGGTAACATGGATATCGTCGGTGGTTTGCCTCAGGTTATTAATCTGTTTGAGGCACGTAAGCCGAAGGAATCAGCGATCTTAGCAGCACAGTCGGGAACTGTCAGTTACGGCAAAGATACGGCACTCAAGAATCGTCTCGTGATTACGGACGAAGAGGGAACTTCCTATGAGAAGCTCATCAACAAGTCACGGAATATCACCGTATTTCCAGGTGACAGGATTGAGATGGGTGAAATCATTGTCGATGGTGGCGCATTAGACCCACACGACATTCTCGCATTTAGAGGTGTCCATAAATTGACTGAATTCATCGTTGACGGAATCCAGGAAGTCTATCGACTGCAAGGTGTTGTCATTAATGACAAGCACATTGAGGTGATCGTGCATCAGATGCTTAGAAAGGTGGAAGTCACTGAGCAGAACGATTCCGAATATGTCAAAGGTGAGTTGGTTGAGCTGGACCACTGGCGCGATAGCTGCGACGAGCTTAAGGAAGCCAAGCTAATACCGGCTGCGGCAAAAAGAGTATTGCTACCAATTCGACGAGCATCGCTAGAAACCGCGTCCTTTATCTCGGCCGCTTCGTTCCAGGAAACCACACGGATTCTGACAGACGCTGCCGTACACGGTAAGCGAGACGAGTTGCGCGGCTTGAAGGAAAACGTCATTGTCGGACGATTAATTCCAGCAGGTACAGGTCTTGAGTTCCATCGTGAACAGAAGCGTAAAGCTGAAGAGCGACGGCTTATGGAAGAAGCTGAAGCGCGTGGCTTGACCGTTGATGAAACGAGTCAGATCGTATCAGAACATAGCGGTGGGGATGAATTGTCAGTGTCTGAAGGATCCTGAATTAGCTGAAAATGCGGAGGCTGAAGCGCGTGCTTTGGTCTCCGCTGTAGTTCAGATTCATCGCTACTTTGACTGAGAAAATTGATTACGTAACAGGTTGGATTTTGTCTAAATCTGAAAACTTACTAAAGCTAATGAATTGATGTGTTTTATGCCTAAAATTCGCACCCCAAAACGATATGCATTGCTTCTGCGGAAGTAAGGTGTACTTGGGAAATAGCTAGCTCACCTCATTAATTTAATGAATAAAAACCGGGGATAAACTTGACAACAATTAGTCAGTTGGTACGGAAACCACGAAAGCGTAAGGTAACTAAGAGTAAAGTACCTGCGCTTGGCGGTAACCCTCAAAAACAGGGTGTCTGCACTCGTGTGTATACAACGACACCCAAGAAGCCAAATTCAGCGATGCGCAAAGTATGCAGGGTGAAATTGGTCAACGGCTATGAAGTGAATGCCTATATTGGTGGTATCGGTCATAATCTCCAAGAACACTCGACCGTGTTAATACGTGGTGGCAGGGTAAAAGATTTACCTGGTGTGCGCTATCACACAATACGTGGTGTACTCGATACGGCCGGGGTTGCGAATCGGCAACAAGGTCGCTCCAAGTACGGCACGAAACAAGGGGGAGTTATCGCCGAAGTCTAGCGGTAGACCTCTTGAAGTAAGGCTCACTGGGCCACAAGGTCGCATGTGAGATCAACCTGAAGAGATTTTCAAAATATGGCAAGAAGAAGAATTCCCGAAAAAAGGACGCTCCTCCCGGACCCGAAATATCACAATGTGACGGTAGCAAAATTCATTAACCATGTCATGGTTGATGGAAAGAAAGCCGTTTCGGAACGAATAGTTTATGGGGCATTGGAGCTACTTGAAAAGCGCGAAAAAGATGATCCCATAGAGGTATTTGAGAAAGCACTGGCCAATGTAGCGCCAACCGTTGAGGTAAAGTCGAGACGGGTAGGTGGTGCGACTTATCAAGTACCCATTGAAGTTCGACCATCTAGGCGATCAGCTTTGGCGATGCGTTGGATTGTCGAGATTGCCCGTAAACGACCTGAGAAGACCATGGCGGCTCGGCTGGCCGGGGAATTAGGCGACGCTGCCAGCGAACGCGGCAGCGCGGTTCGCAAACGTACGGATACACATAGGATGGCCGAAGCCAACCGAATGTTCCAACACTACCGTTTCTAGGTAGATGTTTGGACAGGGAAGTCCACAAACTAAAAACTAACTTTTCAAACTTGGATTGCTGCAGGTAGGGCAGAAAATGGCTCGTAGTACTCCGATAGATCGTTATCGAAATATCGGGATTGTCGCGCATGTTGACGCGGGTAAAACGACAACCACTGAACGCATATTGTTTTATGCGGGGATATCACGCAAGATAGGCGAGGTCCATGATGGTGCGGCCGTGATGGACTGGATGGAACAGGAGCAGGAACGCGGAATCACAATTACATCCGCGGCGACGACTTGCTTTTGGAACGGTACTTCCGAGCAGTTTCCTGAGCATCGCATAAACATTATTGACACACCTGGACATGTGGATTTCACCATTGAGGTTGAACGTAGTCTTCGAGTGCTAGACGGTGCAGTCGTCGTATTTTGCGGTACCTCTGGTGTTGAACCTCAGTCCGAAACAGTTTGGCGACAGGCGGACCGTTACGAAGTACCAAGAATGGTCTTCGTGAACAAAATGGACCGTGCCGGCGCGGATTTTCTTCGTGTTGTCGGACAAATCAAAGATCGACTGGGTGCGCAGCCAGTACCGGTGCAACTCGCTATCGGTGCGGAGGATCAGTTCAAAGGGGTTATTGATCTCATTGAAATGAAAGCGATGTACTGGTACTTTGAAGACCAGGGATTAGAGATGCATACAGAAGAAATTCCTGAGGAGCTGCGAGAAGAAGCAGAGTTGCATAGAGAGTCGTTAGTGGAAATGGCAGCGGAAGCGAATGACGATCTGATGAATAAGTACCTTGAAGGTGAAGAGTTATCGATCGAGGAAATTAAACAAGGTTTGCGAGCCCGCACACTTGCGAATGAAATCGTTCTAGCTTTTTGTGGTTCAGCATTTAAGAATAAAGGTGTACAACCGGTACTCGATGCGGTCATTGACTATTTACCGGCTCCGACAGAGGTGAAAGCGATTGAAGGTGTGCTTGCTGACGGAGAAACAACCGCAGTTCGAGAGTCTAGGGACGAAGAGCCCTTCTCCGCACTAGCTTTCAAGATTGCAACGGATCCTTTTGTAGGAACATTGACCTTCTTCCGAGTCTATTCAGGTGTCCTTGAATCAGGTTCGAGAGTCTATAACAGCAGTCGGAAACGACGAGAACGTGTAGGACGAATGGTGCAGATGCACTCTAACACACGTAACGAGATTTCAGAAGTTCGTGCTGGGGATATTGCGGCAGCTATCGGGCTTAAAGATATCACCACAGGCGATACGTTATGTGCCGAAAAAGAACAGGTTGTATTGGAAAAAATGGATTTTCCAGAGCCTGTGATCGCCGTAGCGGTTGAGCCGAAATCGATTGCAGATCGGGACAAGATGGCAGTTGCGTTGTCCAAATTAGCTCAAGAAGATCCGTCATTTCAAGTACGGACCGATGAAGAGTCCGGACAGACCATTATTGCGGGTATGGGCGAGCTCCATCTTGAGGTGCTTGTTGAAAGAATGCGCCGCGAGTTTTCTATTGAAGCTAATATCGGCAAGCCTCAGGTAGCTTATCGTGAGACGATCAAGAAGTCTGTAGAGACTGAAGGACGCTATGTTCGACAATCAGGTGGACGTGGACAGTATGGTCATGTGCGCTTGCGGATTGAACCTCTCAAAGACAGTGAATTAACTTATGAATTTGTCGACCAAATTGTCGGCGGAGTAGTTCCTCGTGAATACATTCCCGCTGTTGATCGAGGCATTCAGGAACAAATGTCAAACGGTGTGGTCGCAGGTTACCCGTTGATCAATATCAAGGCGACGTTGTACGACGGATCGTATCACGAAGTTGATTCCAGTGAGATAGCGTTCAAGATAGCTGGTTCCACAGCGCTGCGCAACGGCGTTAGTGAAGCCAATCCGGTACTGCTGGAACCGGTCATGTCGGTCGACGTGGTGACTCCGGAACAGTATATGGGCGATGTCGTTTCCGATATTAGTCGCCGACGTGGAATCATCGAATCTATGAATGAGAATCCTACAGGTAAAATTATTAGTGCATTTATTCCATTGGGCGAAATGTTTGGTTATGCCACCGACCTGCGGTCGGCAACGCAGGGTCGGGCAACCTTCTCAATGGAATTCAATAAGTACGATGAAGTACCCAGCAGCCTTGCCGAAGTCATTCAATCACACTGACTTGCAGCACAGTTAATTTAAGCAAACGAAGGGAATTTAACAAGGGAGTACAACCATGGCTAAAGCGAAATTCGAACGAACTAAAACTCACGTTAATGTTGGGACGATTGGTCATGTCGACCACGGTAAGACGACGTTAACAGCCGCAATGACGAAGATTTGCGCGGAGGATCGTGGCGGGGAATTTAAGGCATTCGATGAAATCGACAATGCGCCCGAAGAACGGGAACGAGGCATCACGATTGCAACCACTCATGTGGAATACGAGAGTGAAGATCGACACTACGCACACGTTGACTGTCCAGGACATGCAGACTATGTGAAAAACATGATCACTGGTGCAGCTCAGATGGACGGAGCAATCCTAGTTGTTTCAGCGACAGATGGTCCAATGCCACAGACTCGTGAGCACGTTTTATTAGCTAGGCAGGTAGGTGTACCTCGCATCGTCGTGTACATCAATAAAGTCGACGAGTTAGACGCAGAAGACCGAGAAGAATTGGTTGAGCTTGTCACTATGGAAGTCCAGGATCTGTTGGTTGGATTTGAGTTTGATGAAGACACGCCGATTATTGTCGGGAGTGCGCTGAATGCACTGAACGGTGAGGAAGGGGATGATGCAGACGGTAGCGTCCGAGCGTTGATTAAAGCACTGGATGAATACATTCCAGAGCCAGAACGTGCGATTGATGCGCCGTTCTTGATGCCAATTGAGGACGTGTTCTCAATTTCAGGTCGTGGTACGGTTGTGACCGGTCGTGTTGATCGTGGTATCGTCAAGCAAGGTGATACGCTCGAGGTAATCGGCATTCGACCTACCCAACAAACTACGTGTACCGGAGTGGAGATGTTCCGCAAGATTCTGGATGAAGGACGAGCCGGTGAAAATATCGGTGTTCTTCTGCGTGGCATGAAGAGAGATGAAGTAGAGCGCGGTCAGGTGTTAGCGGTCCCAGGATCGATTACGCCACATACCCAGTTCAAGGCATCCGTCTATGTATTGTCGAAGGGTGAAGGTGGTAGAAGCACGCCGTTTTTCTCGAACTATCGTCCACAGTTCTATTTCCGAACTACGGACGTAACAGGCGAGGTTATCTTGGAATCGGATGGCGCTATGGTAATGCCTGGTGACAACACCGAGCTTGAAGTGAAGCTGATCAGCGCGATCGCGATGGATGAAGGATTGAAGTTTGCGATTAGAGAAGGTGGACGGACAGTAGGCGCAGGTATCGTCACCTCGATTATCGCTTAAGAAAAGCATAGTTGACCTGTCAATTGTCAAAGATTGACAGGTTTTTTTACATCGCTTGAGAGACCTTTTTGGGGTGCTCTTGAGCAAGACTGAATCGTTAGATATTTTCGATTATTTTTTAGGGGGTTAAGGAAGTAAAATTCCCGTCCTTTTGGACCAGGGGTTAGCGAAGCTATCCCTGTTGGGTCTTGTTTACTCTAGATAAAAAGCAATGGCAGACAACAAGCAAGTACGCATTAAGTTGAAGGCGTTTGACCATCGCCTTCTAGACAAGACTACAGATGATATAGTCACGACGATTCGGAGTTCTGGTGCACAGATGGTTGGTCCCATACCTCTCCCGACCAAAACGGAGCGGTGGACGGTGCTGATATCGCCACATGTGGACAAGGATGCACGTGACCAGTATGAAATTCGTACCCATAAGCGATTGATTGACATCGTGGATTACACCGATAAGACGGTAGATGCCTTGGCGAAGCTCGAGGTTGCCTCTGGTGTGGATATTCAGATCAAAGTCACTTAGCAAGAGATGGGTAAATAGTAATTATTTAGGTATGGCGGTTGTCATTTGTTGACAACCCCCATGGCAAAGGAAGAACACGGTGGATTTAGGAATTGTTGGTATTAAAAAAGGCATGACGCGCGTCTTTGATGCGTCGGGTCGGTCCATTGCCGTGACAGTCATTGAAGCTGAGCCGAATCGCGTCACGCAGTTGAAGACGCAAGATCGGGATAAATATCGTGCAGTGCAGATCACCACAGGTAAAGCAAAGCAGAAGAGGGTAAACAAACCCGAAGCCGGGCACTTCGCCAAGGCAGGTATCGAGGCCGGGCGAGGTTTGTGGGAATTTCGTCTGGGTGAAGGGCAAGGATCTGATCTGGATGTGGGGTCTGAGCTTACCGTAGGTCAGTTTTTTGAAGGTCAGAAAGTAGATGTAACCGGTACATCCATTGGTAAAGGTTATGCGGGTGCGATAAAACGCTGGAATTTCCACTCACAGGATAGCACGCACGGAAACTCGATTTCACACCGCGCGCTCGGGTCTGTAGGTCAATGCCAGACACCGGGTCGTGTGTTTAAAGGTAAAAAGATGTCAGGCCACTTAGGTAACCGAAAGAGCACGGTTCAAAATCTGGAAGTTGTTAAGGTGGATGAAGACCATAGCTTGTTATTAGTCAAAGGTGCCATTGCAGGAGCGAAGGGCGGTCGAGTCATCGTCAAACCTGCGGTTAAAGTAGGCGAGCAATCACGAACAGGTGAAACATCGTGAATATTGTCTTAAGGAATTCCACGGAGTCCGTTGAAGTCTCGGATGCCGTGTTTGGTTGCGAGTTCAACGAACCATTGGTGCATCAAGTCCTGAATTCAACGATCGCTAAAGGACACACAGGTACACGGGCACAGAAAAATCGATCTGCCGTTCGCGGTGGGGGAAGAAAACCGTGGCGTCAGAAGCGAATGGACCGTGCACGTGCTGGTACTCGAAGAAGTCCTATGTGGCGAGGAGGTGGTGTGATTTTTCCGGCATCGCCGATTAAACGCAACATTAAGATCAATCGAAAGATGTTTCGGCAGGCCATGCGGTGTATTCTGTCAGAACTTCTGCGAGAAGAACGGCTGGTGGTAATTTCAGATTTAGGTCTGGAATCTCCAAAAACGAAAGAACTCAAACAGAAACTGCAGGATCTGGAAACCCAGCAAGTCCTGCTAGTGGACAATGAACCGTCCAATAACCTTCAACTCGCCGCCAAAAATCTCCCCCACGTTGCAATCTCCCTTCCTCACCAACTCCGTCCCACTAACCTACTTTCGCAAGAGCAAGTCTTAATCTCGCTTGGCGCACTCAAACAAATCGAGGCAAGCCTAGCATGAAAGTAGAACGTTTGTACAACATAATCCGCGAACTTCATGTCACAGAGAAAACCACTCGGATTGGCAGAGATTCAAATCAATACGGATTCAAGGTGGCACCTGACGCAAGTAAGTCTGAGGTCAAGAAAGCAGTAGAAAAGCTATTCAGTGTAGACGTGCTGAAAGTCACTACAGTGAATTACCATGCCAAAGCCAAACTTCGCAGGCGAGCGAGTAATGGCCGGATTCGGGTGCACAAAGGGCATACCAAGAGTTGGAAGAAAGCTTATGTGCGCATTAAAGATGGTCAATCCATCGATGTGACAGAGTTGGAATAACATGGCCATCGTAAGAACTAAACCCACTTCTCCAGGACGACGATTTGTACAAAAGGTCGTCAATCCGGATTTACACAAAGGCTCTCCTTATAAGCCTTTATTGCAAAAGCAACACAGTACAGGTGGACGCAATGCCAAAGGCCGGATAACCGTTCGTCATCGTGGTGGTGGTCACAAACACCACTACCGAATCATTGACTTCAAGCGAAATAAGGACAACATCCGTGCGGTGGTAGAGAGGCTTGAATACGATCCGAATCGTTCAGCTAATATTGCGCTACTTAAGTACGCGGATGGTGAGCGGCGTTATATCGTCGCCCCTACCGGGCTACGCGTCAATGATGAAGTGCAGTCTGGTACGACTGCGCCTATTCGTGTGGGGAATGCGATGCCTATCCGGAATATTCCTTTGGGTAGTGTCATCCACTGCATCGAGCTAAAGCCTGGTAAAGGCGCGCAGCTAGCTCGGAGTGCAGGTACCTCAGCCCAGCTGATGGCGCGTGAGAGTGCCTATGCCACACTACGACTACGTTCAGGTGAAGTTCGTCGGGTATTGGCCGAGTGTAGGGCTGTGCTTGGGGAAGTAGGAAACTCAGAACACAATCTGCAGAGCTTTGGCAAAGCAGGTGCGAAACGTTGGCGGGGAATACGTCCGACAGTACGCGGCGTGGCGATGAATCCAGTCGACCATCCACACGGTGGAGGCGAAGGTAAATCATCAGGTGGTAGAAACCCTGTATCACCCACTGGCGTACCCACGAAAGGGTATCGAACAAGACACAACAAGCGAACCAATCATCTGATCGTTCGCCGGCGAGGAAAGCGTTAGAGTATGGCTAGATCATTAAGGAAAGGTCCTTTTGTTGATCTCCATCTGATGAAGAAGGTGGAGAAAGCGCAGCAGGTTAAGGATCGTCGGCCGATTAAGACCTGGTCTCGACGTTCAATGATCATTCCAGAGATGGTCGGTTTGACCATCCAGGTACACAACGGTCGACAACATATGCCGGTCTTTATCACCGAGGACTTGGTTGGACATAAGCTCGGCGAGTTTGCGCCGACAAGAACATTCCGTAATCATGCGGGTGCAGGACGGCGACAAGCGGCAGACCGCAAGTCTCGTCCCTAAGTGAGGTTGGTATGGAAGTAAGAGCAATAAGCAAAGGCATACGCCTATCAGCTCAAAAGGCTCGGCCTATGGCTAGGGAGATTTGTGGATTGAGCGTTGAGAAAGCCATTGAGCTGTTGCAGTTCAATGTCAATAAAGGCTCAAAATGCTTGCTCAAGACCTTGGATTCCGCGGTGGCCAACGCAGAGACAAACGAAAACGCCGACATCGATGAACTGAAAGTTCAGGAAGTGTGGGTCAATGAAGGTGCAACCCTCAAACGCGTACGTGCCCGATCGCAGGGCCGTCGGGACATGATCAGTAAGAGAACATGTCACATCACAGTCGTGGTCTCAGACGGCGAATAAAAGGGACTAGGAAAACGTAAACATGGGTCAAAAAGTACATCCAAAAGGCATTCGACTCGGAATCACCACCGAGCATACTTCGGTATGGTATGCCGACAAGCGGACCTATTCCGAGCACCTCTTGCAGGACCTAAAGGTTCGGGAATACATCCACAAGCAGTTGGAACGTGCATCCGTCGGCAAGGTTGTGATCGAGCGACCGCGAGATCGAGTTAATATCACAATCCATACAAGCCGGCCAGGAATTGTGATCGGTCGAAACGGCCGTGATATCGAAGATTTACGAGCCAAGTTATCACAGATGATGGGGTTACCCGTCACAGTCAATATTGCGGAAATCAATCCTGGTGAGATTGACGCGTTCTTAGTAGCGAGAAAACTCTGTCAACAAATCGAGAAACGTGCAGACGTAAAACGCACGATGCGCAAGGTAGCGCAGGAAACCTTGAAATTCAAGGATGACGTGGAAGGTCTAAAGATCCGAGTATCGGGTCGCATTAGAGGTGCAGAGCAAGCCAGGTCTGAGACTCTGGCTGAAGGACGGATACCCAATCATACGTTGCGTGCAAATATTGATTATGCGGTATCAGAAGCGAAAACGGCATCCGGTGTACTCGGCGTGAAAGTGTGGATCTTCAAAGGCGAAATCATCGGTAAAGAATCCGCCACTGCGGCCGAACAACGAAGATAGCTCAAGACCATGTTACAGCCAAAACGAACTAAGTTCAGAAAGCAACACAAAGGCCGGAATCGAGGTCTAGCCCATCGAGGCTCTAAAATCTCGTTTGGCGAATTAGGTTTGAAAGCGACCAGTCACGGGCGCTTGACTGCTAGACAGATCGAAGCAGGTCGACGTGCCTTAACCCGACATGTGAAACGGGGTGGTAAAGTCTGGATCCGAGTTTTTCCAGATAAACCGATCACGAAGAAACCATTGGAGGTTAGACAGGGCAAAGGCAAGGGTAATGTGGAGTATTGGGTTGCACAGATTCAACCAGGTCGTGTGATCTATGAAATTGAAGGTGTGCCTGAACCTGTCGCTCGAGAAGCATTCCGATTGGCGGCATCGAAATTGCCCTTTTCCACCAACATAGTAACACGGTCGGTGTTTTAGTGAAAACAGAAGAAATTCGCGAATTGAGCGACGACGAGATGAAGGCTGAGTTGGAACGACTCTATAAAGAAGCGTTTACTCTTCGAATGCAAAAAGCCTCTGATCTGCTACCTCAGACGCACTTACTGATTAATGCAAAAAAAGATATAGCCCGAGTTAGAACGATTATGCGAGAACGACAAATTGGCTGAGCAAGTAATGGAGCGAGAAACTAATCCTCGCGTGATCACCGGCAAGGTGATTTCACGAAGTGGCAATAAGTCTGTCGTACTTCGAGTGGATCGTAGCTTAAGACACCCTTTGTACGGCAAGATCATTCGTAAGTTTTCGAAAATCCATGTACATGACGAGAACAATGAGTGCAATTTGGGAGATACTGTGAGTGCGATCGAGTGTCGACCAATCTCGAAGATGAAGTCTTTCAAGCTCAAGTCAATCGACGATAAGGCAAGAGAGGTTTAACCACCATGATTCAAGCCGAGACAATGCTTGAGGTCGCGGACAATAGTGGCGCGCGACGGGTCAAGTGCATTAAGGTGCTTGGAGGATCGAAACGCCGCTATGCTGGAATCGGCGACATCATCCGAGTATCAGTTAAAGAAGCCGTGCCTAGAGGAAGGGTGGAGAAAGGCAAAGTCTATCAGGCGGTTGTCGTACGAACTAAGAAAGGTGTAAGACGACCTGATGGTTCGTTGATTCGTTTTGATCAGAATGCTGTCGTAATTCTGAATGAAGCGCTACAACCAGCCGGAACCAGGATTTTTGGACCGGTCACGCGAGAGTTACGCACATCTAATTTCATGCGTATCGTGTCTCTGGCACCGGAAGTGATATAGGCAATGAAGAAATTACGTGTAGGCGATGAGGTCATCGTCCTGGCAGGAAAAAATCGACGGCAAGTTGGGGAGATCCAACGATTCGTCGGCAAAGACCGTGTCATCGTTGGCGGCATCCAAATCGTGAAGAAGCATCAACGAATGATGGGGGAAGGTCAGCCCCATGGAATTCTTAATAGGGAAGCGCCGATACATGTATCCAATGTGGCCATTTTCAACCGCGAAGCCGATAGGGCTGATCGAGTGAAAATAAAGATAGATGAAGACCAGAAAAAATCGAGGGTGTATAAGTCCTCAAATGAAAAGATTGAAAGTTACCAATGATTCCTGCACTACAAACTAGATATCACGAGGAAGTCATACCGTCGCTGATGTCCGAGTTGGATCTTAAGACGGTTATTCAAGTTCCAAAGGTTGAGAAGATCACGCTGAACATGGGTGTCGGCGAAGCGATCAATGATCGTAAGATTCTCGATAGTGCCGTTGAGGACATGTCAATTATCGCCGGGCAGAAGCCCTTGATCACCTATGCCAGAAAGTCAGAGGCTGCGTTTAAAATCCGAGCAGGTTGGGCGATTGGCTGTAAGGTAACTCTGCGACGTGCGAAGATGTACGAGTTTCTTGATCGACTGATTGGGATAGCGCTACCGCGAACGCGTGACTTTCGTGGTTTGAGCCCAAGATCATTTGATGGCAGAGGGAACTACTCGTTGGGTATTACAGAACAAATTATTTTTCCAGAAATTGATTATGACAAGGTAGACAGAATTCGAGGCATGAACATCACAATTACTACCTCGGCGCAGAGCGATGAGCATGGGCTTGCGCTACTTCGGTCGTTTGATTTTCCATTTAGGACCTAGTCATGGCTAAAAAATCTGTGATAGCTCGTGGTAAGAAGCGAGAGGCTCTGGTGGCGAAGTATCAGGCAAGACGTACTGAATTAAAAGCCATCATCAATAACCGGAATTTGGATGCGGAAGAACGTTGGGAGGCCCAGGTTCAACTGCAGAAGTTGCCGAGGGATTCGAGCCCTGTTCGTCTGCGTCGACGATGCGCGCTCTCGGGACGACCACGAGGTGTCTATCGTAAGTTTGGATTGGGTCGTAACATGCTACGGATCGCCGCGATGGAAGGGCATATCCCTGGTTTAAAGAAGGCGAGTTGGTAGGAATACGACTATGAGTTTACAAGACCCGATCGCTGACATGCTGACGCGCATTCGCAATGCACAGATGGCATCTTTAAAGACCGCTACGATGCCTTCTTCCAAGCAGAAGAAAGCGATTTGCGAAGTGCTATTGAACGAAGGTTTCATTACCAGTTACAACATCGCCGAAGGTGTTAAACCAGAATTGACTGTTGAACTAAAGTACCTTGAAGATGGCACTCCCGTGATCGACATGTTAAAGCGTACTAGCCGACCTGGGTTGCGAATTTACGCGACGGTGGATAAGTTGCCGCGCGTAAACGCAGGACTCGGTGTGGCTATCGTTTCGACTTCACAAGGTGTTATGACCGGGAAAGCAGCGAAGCGCCGAGGCATCGGTGGCGAAGTACTCTGCACGGTGTTTTAGAGGTATATAGCCATGAGTCGAACAACATTACGCCAAGTCGAAGTGCCGACAGAGGTTGAATTGAAGGTAACGCCATCTGAAGTTACCGTCAAAGGTAAGCACGGTACCATGGGGGTTGATATTGCCGACAAAGCGATCCAAGTCGAATTCGACAACAATGTCGTGTCAATTTCTCATAAAGATAGTCAAAAGTCAAACAAGGCAATGGCAGGTACCATCCAAGCACTTGTCAAAAACATGATCGAAGGTGTTTCGAAGCAGTGGGAAAAGAAATTAGAAATCCAGGGAACTGGCTATCGAGCGCAACTCAATGGCAGAAAGCTGACGTTACAACTTGGATATTCCCACCCTGTTGAATTCGATGCACCCGATGGAATTGATCTTGAAGTGCCTACAGGCACCACGGTCACCGTGAAGGGAATTGACAAGCAACTGGTTGGTCAAACCGCTGCCGAGATCAGAGGTTTTCGACCCCCTGAGCCCTATAAAGGCAAGGGAATTCGATACGAATCCGAATACGTAAGACGTAAGGAAAGCAAGAAGAAGGTTTAGTCTTTGTCATCATGAAGAGCAAAAAACAAGCCCGACTGAGACGTGCGAAGCGATCACGTTGGAAGATGCGTGAACTTGGCGCAACGAGATTAACGGTGCATCGAACGCCGCGTCACATGTATGCGCAGGTCATTGCACCAGATGGTAACCGGATTTTGGTTCAGGCTTCTTCGCTTGATCCTTCCCTACGCGGGCCGTCCTGTGGCAATGTTGCCACGGCGACCAAGGTGGGGGAGCTTATTGCATCCCGAGCGATCGAAGCGGGTGTAAAGAAAGTTGCATTTGATCGATCCGGTTTTAAATATCATGGGCGTATAAAGGCGTTGGCCGAAGCCGCTCGAGCAGGTGGATTGGAGTTTTAGGATGGCGATGCGTGACAATAATCGAAATGACGAAAGTCTATTTGAAAAACTAGTGCATCATCGACGCGTCCGAAAGGCCGTCAAGGGAGGCTCAATCATCAGTTTTTCATCCATCTCGGTCGTAGGTGACCAGAATGGTCGGGTAGGATTTGGCCTAGGTAAAGCAAGAGATGTGAATGCTTCGATCCGTAAGTCCATGGAAGAAGCACGCCGCAACATGTATGAAGTGGATTTGAACGGAAACAAACTATGGTATGCCGTCACTGAGCGGCACGGTGCATCGAAGATTTTTGTCAGTCCGGCTTCTGAAGGTACTGGATTGATTGCCGGTGGTGCAATGCGGGCAGTACTGGAAGCCGCAGGTATCCGGGATGCGCTTGGTAAATGCTACGGTTCGACCAATCCGTTGAACGTGGTACGTGCGACCATGAAAGCACTGAACAACATGAAGTCTCCACGTACGGTTGCGGAAAAACGCGGCCTGTCTATCGAGGAGGTCGTGGGTTAACTCATGGCAAACAAAAAGATGTTTAAAGTGCGACTTGACAAGAGTCTGATAGGTCGATTACCTAATCATCGAAAAAGTGTTCGAGGGTTGGGGTTGAGAAAAATTGGCCAGGTCGTGGAAGTCGAAGACACAGCAGCCACACGCGGAATGTACAAACAGGTGGCGTATATGGTGTCACTCGTAGAAGAGTCACAATAATGCGATTGAATGAAATATCTCCTGCCCCTGGTTCTCGACAGAATCGGGTTAGAGCAGGAAGAGGTGCGAGTGCAGGTCGAGGAAAGACCTGTGGGCGAGGTCATAAAGGTCAGAATTCTCGGTCTGGAGGCGGCGTACGCATAGGCTTTGAGGGTGGTCAATTACCCTTACAGAAGCGAGTGCCTACCTATGGTTTCAAGTCCCGTAAGGGACGCACAACGGCAGAGGTTCGGCTCTCCGAGCTGAAGCATATAGAAGGGGATCAGGTCACTTTGGCGACACTACTGAGTGCTGGGATTCTCCATAAAAATATGAAACGTGCACGAATTATTCATTCAGGTGAAGTCGACCGAGCCTATCAGGTTTCAGGAGTGCATGTGACAAAGAATGCCAAAGTTGCCATTGAGGCAGCTGGTGGTTCAATTCAGGAGTAACCATAAATGGTTTCTACGATAGGACAACCGGCATTAGCCACTTCTGAAGGCAACCTCACGGAACTTCGTAATCGGCTACTGTTTGTCCTTTTAGCACTCTTTATTTACAGGGTAGGGACACACATACCTGTACCGGGAATCAATCCCGATAGTCTGCGAGCTCTGTTCGAGACGCAGCAGGGTGGCATCCTTGATCTTGTGAATATGTTTGGCGGTGGTGCTCTTGAACGCATGAGTATTCTCGCTCTCGGAGTCATGCCGTATATCACCTCTAGCATCATCATGAATTTGGCGACGATGATGTATCCGAGGCTGAATCAGTTACGGAAAGAGGGTGCGGCCGGAAGGCGCAAGATCACGAAATACACAAGGTATGGAACCGTCCTCATATCGTTACTTCAAGCATCTGCTCTAACGGGCACATTGGTAGCTCAGGGATTGCCTTTTGAGGCGAACTTCACGTTCTATTTCATATCGATTTCGACGCTTGTGGTAGGCGCGTTATTCCTGATGTGGTTGGGTGAACAGATTACCGAACGTGGTGTAGGCAACGGCATTTCATTGATTATTTTCGCTGGCATTGTCTCAGGATTTCCAGGTGCAATTGGCCAGTCTTTTGAAGCGGCTCGACAAGGCGATATCAATATCGTCGCGTTGGGTGCGATCGGACTGTTTGCAGTGATCGTGGTAGGGTTTGTGGTATTCATTGAACGTGGTCAGAGACGCATTCCAGTGAACTATGCAAAACGACAGCAAGGTCGTCAAATGGTACAAGGACAACGAACTCATCTACCCCTGAAGATCAATATGGCAGGGGTTATACCGGCGATATTTGCTTCTAGCTTGTTGCTAGCTCCGGCATCGATGGCACAGTGGTTCGGCCAAGGTCCGGGAATGGGTTGGCTACAGGAAGTTGCGTTAGTTCTGAGTCCAGGGCAACCGCTCTATATTCTGCTTTTTGCCGCAGGCATTATTTTCTTCAGTTTCTTTTATACAGCTATCGTTTTCGATCCAAAGGAAACCTCGGATAACCTGAAACGCCAAGGAGCATTCATCCAAGGGCTCCGCCCTGGTCAGCAAACGACGCAGTATATAGATGACGTGATTACGCGATTGACCGTATTTGGTGCGCTTTACGTCACGCTGGTTTGTTTGCTACCCGAATTCATGATTGTGTTTTTCAATGTGACATTCCAGTTAGGCGGAACTGCGCTGTTGATTGTTGTCGTAGTCTCGATGGACTTTATGACTCAGGTACAAGCACATCTGATGTCAAGTCAGTATGCCAAACTTATGGAAAAAGCAAACCTGAAAAACACTAGTCGCCGAACACGATTTTGAGGAAAGTAGGTAAACACTGTGAAGGTAAGAGCATCCGTAAAGAAGATGTGCCGCAATTGCAAGATTGTGCGGCGTCGCGGCATTTTGTATGTGATTTGCAAAGCTGATCCGAAACACAAGCAAAGACAGGGATAAGTAAAGTGGCACGTATTGCAGGTATCAACATTCCAGATGCGAAACATGTATGTATTTCATTGACATATATCTACGGTATCGGCCGGAGTACAGCTGAACGAATATGCCAAGAAGCGCGAATTGCGAACGATAGCAAAGTTAGTGAACTGACCGAGGAGCAACTCGATAGGTTGCGCTCCAAAGTCCAGAGCTACACGGTAGAAGGGGATCTACGTCGCGAGCAACAAATGAATGTCAAGCGGCTCATGGATCTCGGTACGTATCGAGGTATACGTCATCGTCGGCGACTGCCGGTGCGAGGGCAACGAACGCGCACTAATGCCAGAACCCGGAAGGGTCCAAAACGATTAATTCGAGGATAAGATGGTCGATCAAGTAGAAGGAACTGAAACGCCAGAAAAGAAAGAGGAACAGCAGGAATCACAACAGCCGGTTCAAAGACGTCGTTTACGCGCTCATGTGGCTGATGGTATTGCTCATATACACGCCTCGTTTACCAATACGATCATCACGCTAACGGATCGTCAAGGAAACACAATTTCTTGGGCATCGGCCGGTGGTTCGGGCTTTCGTGGCTCGCGTAAGTCACAAGGCTACTCAGCACAGATAGCAGCAGAGCGAGCGGCGACGCGAGCGATTGAAAATTATGGCATGGTAAGTGTCGATGTACGTGTCAAGGGTCCAGGACTGGGCCGTGAATCGTCGATTAGAGCACTAAATAACAAAGGTCTGAGAATTAACTCAATTACCGACCTCACGCCGTTACCTCATAACGGTTGTCAACCACCGAAAAAACGGCGAATTTAGGGGAACAAACTATGGCGAGATATTTAGGTCCAAAGCTAAAACTCAGTCGTCGAGAAGGCACTGACCTATTCCACAAGAGTGGAATTCGTCGACTAGATGAAAAGTGTCATGCCGACAAATTACCTGGTGCAATGGTGCGTCGGAAGCACACACAAGGACGTCGAGGCGGCGGAGACCCCGATTACGTCGTTCGTCTACGGGAAAAACAGAAAGTCCGTCGGATGTACGGTGTCTTGGAAAAACAGTTCCGAAATTATCAAAAGAAGGCTGATCGTCAACAAGGACCCAGTGGCTTCAATCTTCTGAAGCTTCTCGAATGTCGACTGGATAACGTGGTCTACCGATCAGGCTTTGGTTCAACTCGCTCCGAAGCTCGTCAATTGGTTTCACATAAATCCATTGAGGTCAATGGTCAACCGGTGAATATCGCCTCGTATTTGGTGAGTGAAGGAGATATCGTTACCGTGCGGGACAAATGCAAATCACAAGGCCGAATTGCAGTGGCTATTGAGCTGGCGCAACAGAGAGCACCCGTACCTTGGCTTGAAATTGACTTTGACAAATACCAAAGTACTTTTAAGCGGCTACCAGAGCGTGAAGAAATAGCCTTGGATGTTAATGAGAACTTAATCGTTGAGTACTACTCAAAGTAGCACACCAAATCATTTTTCTCTGTAAACAATTCAAAAATTAGAGCAAACCTTACAGATTTGCAGGAGACCATATATTGTCAGTTGATTCAATAATTGATACCCCAGCCAGTATCGGCGGGCAAGAACCGATTGAGACGAGTGCCGTCAATCAATTTCTCACAGCCAATGAGCTGGTAGTAGACGAAATCAGTGAGACCCATTCTCGAGTGATCATAGAGCCCCTGGAACGTGGATTCGGTCACACGCTAGGCAATGCATTCCGACGCATTCTGATCTCTTCCATGCCGGGCGCGGCCATTTCTGAGGTCGAGATTGACGATGTTCTCCATCCATACACCCATAAAGACGGAATTCGAGAAGATGTCCAGAACATCCTTCTGAATCTAAAGAATGTTGCGATTCACCTCAAGCACGGTGATAGCGCTGAATTAGTACTGCACGAAAAAGGTCCGAAGGAAGTAACCGCTGGAGATTTCTCTCACTCGTCGCTCTGTGAGATTGTCAATCCAGAGCACTTTATCTGTACGCTTGATGAAAAAGCGGAAATTCGAATGCACGCAACTGTAACCAGTGGTCGAGGTTACAAAATGGCTGATGAGATTGAGGACACAGAAAATCGTCATCAGAATTCACTTAAGTTGGATGCCAGCTTTACACCTATTCGCAAGGTCGTGTACAATGTCGAAAATACTCAGGTTGATCAGCGAACTGACTTGGACAAGCTGGTTCTGGATATTGAGACCAATGGCACAATCGACCCTCGCGAAGCGGTCACTCGTGCAGCGACAATCCTTCAGCAGCAAATCTCGGTATTTGTAGACGAAGAACTCGCGGGCCAAATTACCGCGCCAGTGAAAGGTGAGTCCACCGATCCACTGCTGCAGCGTCCAATAGAAGATCTCGAATTGTCGGTGCGAGCCCAGAATTGTCTTAAGGGTGAGAACATTAAGTATGTGGGAGACTTGGTACAGGCGAATGAGAAATCACTCTTGCGTTTCCCCAACTTAGGTGCTAAGTCACTGAGCGAAATCAAAGCAGCGCTAGCTGCGAAGGGACTTTCTTTGGACATGAAACTTCCTGGTTGGCGCATTGAACAAAGCAAGCTCGAACAGCCGTTAGATTCCTAAGACGAGCATTTTCACAGAAGTCGAAGAATAGTCATGAGACACCGTAAGAGCGGTAAACATTTAAACCGCACCTCAGCTCATCGCAAAGCGATGTTTACGAATATGGCAGCGTCGTTAATCGAGCATGAATTGATCAAGACTACGACCGTCAAAGCAAAGGAACTACGCCGAAAGGTAGAGCCTTTGATCACGCTGGCAAAAGAAGATTCGGTCGCTAATCGAAGGTTGGCGTTTGCGCGTCTGCGAAGCAAGCCTGCAGTTGGAAAGCTGTTTGCAGAGCTAGGCCCAAGATACAAGAGCAGACCTGGTGGGTACACACGCATACTGAAAGCGGGCTATCGCCACGGCGACGCTACCATGGTAGCCTACGTTGAATTGGTAGATCGTCCCAGACCAGACTACGACGAAGAGGATATAGAGTCGACAGAACCTGTTGCATCTACGGTTGCTGAACCAGAAGCGCCAGCACCGGTTGAGGAGCCTAAAGCTGAAGTAGTGGAAGTGGAAGAGAAACCACAACCTGAGACTTCAGAGGCAACGGAGGCACAAGCTTCTACAACAGAAAGTACTGCTGAAGCGGTGGATTCAGAGACTACCTCGACAGAGTCTGATGCTCCTCAATCAGAGGAAAGCCAAAAGACTGAAGAAGCTAAACCAAAGGGTTCCACCTAAGTTAAAAGCTGGGTAGAACCAACCCTTTGATTAACCTGCCGCTTCGGAAAAGGTTTTAAAGTCCAGCACGTTTCGTAAGAACTGACCTGTATAAGAGCCGGGAATACTGGCAACTTCTTCAGGTGTGCCGGTCGCCACTATTTGACCACCCTGCGTTCCACCTTCTGGACCCAAATCGATGATCCAATCTGCAGTCTTGATTACGTCAAGATTGTGTTCGATGACGACCACTGTATTACCGGAGTCACGTAATCGCGTGAGCACGTTCAATAAGTGCTGAATGTCAAGGAAGTGCAGACCAGTCGTTGGTTCATCTAATATGTAGAGTGTCTTGCCAGTGCTACGTTTTGAGAGTTCCTTGGACAGCTTGACACGTTGCGCTTCGCCTCCAGATAACGTTGTCGCACTCTGCCCCAGTCGAATATAGGAAAGTCCCACATCCATTAGTGTTGCTAATTTTGAACGGATAGCTGGGATCGCACCGAAGAAATCGAATGCCTCCTCGATGGTCATATCCAACACTTCGTGGATATTCTTGCCTTTGTAGAGAACCTCTAGTGTCTCGCGGTTGTAGCGCTTGCCGTCGCAGGTATCGCATTTGACATAAACATCAGGCAGAAAGTGCATTTCAACGCGAATGACACCATCCCCTTGACAAGCTTCACAGCGACCACCTCGGACATTAAAGGAAAAACGCCCGGCCTTGTAGCCTCGGGCGCGAGCTTCCTGAGTCTTCGCAAATAGCTCCCGGATAGGCGTGAACATTTGTGTGTAGGTGGCTGGATTTGAGCGAGGAGTACGACCGATCGGGCTCTGATCGATATCAACCACCTTATCCAGGAGATTCAAGCCAACGATTTCGTCGTAGGGCTGAACCGTGATATTTACCATCTTGTTCAATGCTTTTGCGGTGATTGGATAAAGCGTTTGGTTCACCAATGTGGACTTGCCGGACCCAGAGACACCTGTGACGCACGTAAATAGACCCAATGGAAAATCAACGTCTACACCCGTTAGATTGTTACCAATAGCACCTTTCAGGGTGAGTGTCTTGCGCTTGTCAATCGGTAATCTGGTGGCAGGAACCTCGATTGTTCGTTGTCTGGACAGGTACTGCCCAGTAACTGATTTGGGTTGTTGGGTGATCTGTTTTAGAGTGCCTTGTGCAACGATGGTGCCTCCATGTACACCCGCACCAGGCCCAATATCCAGAATGTGGTCAGCTGTACGGATGGCCTCCTCATCGTGTTCAACGACCAGTACAGTATTACCAATATCCCGTAGGTGTTTTAAAGTCTTGAGTAATCTGTTGTTATCACGTTGGTGTAGACCAATCGAAGGTTCATCGAGAATGTAGAGCACCCCGACTAAACCTGCTCCTATCTGACTAGCAAGTCGAATGCGCTGGGCTTCGCCGCCGGATAAAGTACCTGCGCTTCGATCAAGCGTGAGATAGTTAAGACCGACGTCATATAGAAATTGCAGCCGCGCTTTGATCTCAGACAATACCTTATTGGCGATCTGTCCCCGTTGTCCAGATAGATTCAATGCTTTGAAGTAATTTACCGCTTCTTCTATCGAGAACGATGTGATGTTGGCGATTGAATCCTTGCCGACAAAGACGTTCCTAGACTCTTCTCTTAATCTGGTGCCATGACACTCTCCGCAGGAAGATATGGTCATGTATCTTCGAGAGATTTCCTCGCGTATATGTGCAGACGAGGTCTGAGCAAATCTACGACGCAATTGGGGGATGACACCCTCCCAGGTTTTAGATTGCTTAATAGCCCAGTCTTTTTGTTCAAAACTGAAGTCGATCTTTTCTCGAGCACTACCCCAGAGGATGATCTGCTGTATTTTGTTTGGTAGCGTCTTATAAGGTACATCTACGGAAAATTGATAGTGCTTGGCAAGACACTTGAGTAGATGAAAGTAGTACACTGAGGTATTGTTCCAGCCTCGTACAGCTCCTTCAGATATGCTCAGTTCACTATCGTGAATGACCAGTTCCGGTGAAAAGTCCTGCTCAACACCTAATCCATCGCATCTCTTGCAAGCGCCGTGAGGGCTATTAAACGAGAACATTCTCGGTTCCAGCTCACTCAACGAATAACCACACTCTGGACAGGCAAATCGATTTGAAAACAGTATCTCAGAAAATTCCGGGTCGGCATTCATACTGCTGAGAACTGCTTTGCCTTCACCTAATTCCAACGCCGTTTCAAACGACTCGGCGAGACGCTGTTGTTGTTCTGGTCGAATCACCAAACGATCGACAATGACCTCAATCGAGTGTTTCTTGTTCTTTTCTAGAGAAGGTGTCTGATCCAGGTCGACGACAATCCCATTGATTCTCGCTCGTATGTAGCCATTAGCTGTGAGTTCGGCGAACACATGCTCATGTGTCCCTTTTTGGTCCCGCACCACAGGAGCCATGATTTGAACTCGGGATTCTTTGGGTAGTGCTAGTACCTGATCAACGATTTCAGATGTCGACTGTGCAGTAAGCACATGGTTGTGAGTCGGACATCTGGCTTCACCTACCCGAGCGAACAGCAATCTCAAGTAGTCATATATTTCCGTGATCGTACCAACCGTCGACCGCGGATTGTGGGACGTTGACTTTTGCTCTATTGAAATGGCAGGAGATAGACCATCAATGTGATCCACATCCGGTTTATCCATGGTCGATAGAAACTGTCTAGCATATGTAGACAAGGACTCTACATAGCGCCTTTGTCCTTCCGCATAGAGCGTGTTGAAAGCAAGTGAAGACTTACCAGAACCGGACAGTCCGGTGATAACGACCAGCTTGTCACGAGGTATGTCTACATCGATATTCTGGAGGTTATGAGTTCGTGCACCGCGAACTGCGATGATATCGTGACTGTCGGTCAAAATTGTTTAGACGTTGAGTAAGGCGGCGATTTGCTTGTTTGTGTAATCGCTTGAAGCTTACTTTGGATGATATACAGGATGTGGGTCTGCCGAATTAGCCGGGACCACTAAGCACGCAAACGCACAAAGCATCTGAAATTAAAGTGTGATTTTAGACATTGACTCTGAAAACACCTGAATCAGGTGTCAATTTGGTTTGGTTAGTAAATACACCCCGCCAACGGTCTCGTCGTCTAGCATGCAGAAAATACTTTCCATCTCTGTAAATAGCTGGTCGACTGTTATCCGCTCGACGCAAAACCCGTTATTAGCGAATTTATCTTCAATATCTGAGCCGTAGCTACGAACAGTCCCTGGTGCATCGAATTTTGAAGCGTGTAGCCCTTTGGTTTCCCATTCATGGGAAGTACGGCCGTGTAGTGGCACTAAAACCAGCGCCCAGCCGTCATCTTTCAGGACTCGAAACATCTCTTTGAGAGCACATTCATCATCGGGTAAGTCCTGCAGTACGTGACTACAGTAAATTGCTCTGAAGGAAGCATTGCTAAAAGGTAACTGACAGATATCGAGACGTACATTGACATCTCTACGAACCAGGTCAGCTGTGATCCTCCCGCCTGAGGCTAATTCATCCAGCATGTGAGAAAGGCTTGGATCGGGTGCGATATGCAGTAGGTTTAGTCCTGGACAGCTGAGCTCTGCATGTCGTTGGCACAGGAACCTGTGAACCAATCGATCACGTTCTCTAGCCTTGCAGGTGTAGCAAACTGCGTTCTCTCGTCTATGTAATCCACGTCCAGCAGATCGAAATTTGCGATAGGTGCGATTACAGATTGGGCAGAATACGCGATTCCCCGCATAGATAATCGGCCCTAGGCGCTTCGTTTGATTCCGAACCCAGTGCTCCATTCGTCGAAAAATGCGCATGAATTCTGTCTTAATGGTCTATCGTAGCTACGAATCATCAATGGACTCGACGAGTGAGTCCCATTCGCTCTCTAGAACTTTAATGCGATTTTTCAAGCTTGCATGTTGTTTTGTGCGATGCTGGATTTCAAGACCATCCATTTTGTGCAGTTCATCTGGATCCATCAAGGATTTATTCAGTCCCTCTAATTCTGCATGATGAGCGTCGAGAAGCGTTTCAATCTCCGTTCGTCTTTGAACTAAGTTCTTGATTGCACTTCTGGCAGCGGCACGGTGTCGTCTTAGATCCTTCTGAGATGCACGTTTTGATTCTTTGGAATTGTCCCAGTCGTCGTTCTCTTTAACAAGGCTCTCATAATCATCTAAATCACCCTCAAATGGTGTGACGGTTCCGTTGCGAACCAACCAGAACTCGTCGACCGAGTTCCTAAGCATATGGCGGTCATGTGCAACGATGAGCATTGCACCTGCGTATTCCTGTAGCGCCAGTGTGAGTTCATCACGAATTTCAATATCCAGATGATTGGTAGGTTCATCAAGTAGAAGAACGGAAGGTTGTGCTCGTGTAATCAATGCAAGTACGAGTCGAGCCTTCTCGCCACCACTGAATTGACGGATCGGTCGAAAAATATCCTGCCCGCGAAATCCCCAACCTCCGAGATAGTTTCTTGCTGTTTGCTCGGTGATCGGTTCTTCGGAGAGGAGTTGGGCAAAAGGGCTGTTTTCACCATTGAGTAGTTCTAATTGATGTTGTGCGAAATACCCAAGCTTGGTGTGGTTGCTAATTTGCAAGGACCCTGACAAAGGCTGAATATCCCCAGATATTGACTTCAACAGTGTTGACTTTCCTGCACCGTTCAGACCCAAAACCCCAATGCGATTCCCGGCGTAGATACGAAGGGTAACTTTGGATAACACCGTTGTATTCCCGTAACCAAGATTCGCTTCATCGAGAGAGATCATCGGATTGTCCTGACGCAGGGGGTTAGGAATTTGGATCCTGTAGGGTGACTGGGACCGCAAAGGCGGTGTCAATTGCATGCGCTCCAGCATCTTGATTCGACTTTGAACTTGCTTCTTCTTTGTAGGTTTAGCTCTAAACCGATTAACGAATCGTTCGATACGAGCCCGCTCATTTTCTTGACGCTCATAGGTAATTGACTCTCTCTCCAAGCGCTCCGCACGTTGTCGTTCAAAGGAGGAGTAGTCACCTTTGTACTCCCATGCTCGTAGATGATCTAGATGAATGATGTTGTGCACTGCTCTATCCAGAAACTCTCGATCGTGTGAGACACAGACTAAAGTCCCTTCATATCGATCAATCCAGTTCTGCAACCAAAACGTGGCCTCTAAATCAAGATGGTTGGTTGGTTCATCCAGCAACATCAGATCGCTGGGGGTCATGAGCGTTTGTGCAAGATTCAGCCGGATTCGCCAACCTCCAGAAAACTCGCGGTGTGCCTTTGAGAAATCCTCCTTTTTAAACCCTAATCCATGTAGGACTCGGCCGGCTTCCGCTTCTATCTGATAGCCACCTAGGTCGTCGTACTGACCGAGTAGGGTAGCAAGTTGCAGATCGTCTCCGGCTTTTTCCGCATGAGTAATTTGTTGTTGAGTATTACGCAGCGCGTGATGTCCATCTATGACGAAATCCATGGCGGTTCTTTCAGAGGGCGCGACGTTCTGGTTCAACCATGCGAGCCGCCATTTTCTTGGGAAGTCAATAACCCCTTCTTCAGTTTGCAACTGTCGACGAATCAGATTAAAAAGTGTTGACTTGCCTACGCCGTTTCGTCCAACTATGCCTACCCGATGGCCGGCATGCACCCTGAATGAAAGGTTTTCAAAGAGTGTGGTCTCACCGAACTTGAACGTTACGTCCGAAAGCTGTAACACGGTTAGAGAAGATATTTAGAGGGTTAGTTGGTGGCTTGTAGTTGCTTTACTAAACCGAAACTCACGAGTGCAAATGCTAGTAGAGATGCCAATGGCGTAAAAGGATGTTCGGTGCAGTCGGCGGTGCCAAGTAGCATAGCTCTGACTATGTCGCTTGCTGGGAAGTCGTTTGCGAGTAGATAGGAAAGGCCGGCTCCACATGACTCATCTGCACCAGGGACCCATTGAATCCACAATTGCCGGAAGATAAATATCAGACCTAGTCCACTAAATGCCAGTGCAAAGATCGGATAGCATTTTCGTTGACTGGAGTCGAACATCGCCCAAACGGCTGTCAGGCCCACCAGGGCCAGGGCGATTCGTTGACTAAGACATAGTGCACAAGGTTCTTGGCCAAGCACTTCCTGCAAGGCTAATGCACCCATGAGTGAACCACCAGCGATAAATATCACGAATGTACACCAGTCACGAGCAGATTCTGGCATACGGATTTGAGTTATGTTTCCAACAGCCAAGCTTCTACCTTTTGCTCAAGTATTGGGAAATAGACCTCAAAATCTTCTTTAAAGTTCTCATGTTCAGAAACTAATATAGTCTCAAGTTGCTTAGTGTGCTGTTCCATGCGTAATCGCACCAGTATACGGTGACATACATCGTAAATCACGTCAACGTTTCTGTATCGGGCAAAGTGATCCGTTCGACACATGTGTTCGTAAAGTCTAGTTGCACTTGATGGGATTTCGTGTTGGCCAATGACCTGATAACAATGCGACGTGAACTCAGTCAGAGGGAGTTCGGTAAATTCATTCCAGTACTTCGCAAATATGTGATCGGCTACAAGATCCAGGAGGATCGGTGCGGGTCTTCTTAATGACTTGCCAAACCGAAAGTACGTGGAACGCATCGCCTCGAGTCGATTACTTTCAGTGTCGATGTAGCGATGCAATGCTATGCCGCGCTGCAACTCAACTGGATACGCGGTCGGGATTGGACCTTTGACAAAATCACCAAGAAAACCTCCGGCGATTAGTCCATCATTAGCTCTGCCAAGCCAACAATGAAGAAGAAAGTTCATTAGACCTCTGGGAGTTCCAGATAACTCATGAGATAAGAGTCAAAAGGCTCAGACTCGGCACTTTCGATTTTTGCTTGTGCCTGTAAAGATTCCTCAGTTTTGTTGGCCCATCCTTCCAATTCAGCATTCGATAAGGGATTGGCTTGGAAGTACCGGTGGTGTTCTTTAGCCAAATTCAATCCATACTGCGAGAATGTACGCTGTTGCTCGACCATAGCTTCCAATAAGACAGTAGCAGGACGCTGTTTCTTGTTTTCGACTTTGTCCATCTGTTGTTGGACCGCATTAACGTGGTCGCTATCACCGTAGATTTCGTCCATTACTTCTGCCACAGCCATCACGTCCTTGAGGACGGGAGCAATCATATCTTTCATTGGAACTGTGTTATTTAGATCCATGTTTAGATCAGGTAGTGCACCGCCGTCATGGACCACGATCGACTGATTCTTGAGAAGCACGAGATAGTCCTGCTTGGTGTCATAGGGGCTTTGTGAGATAAGACAGTAAAGCAAAAAAGCGTCCACGAAGTGCAGTGTATCGCTAGCCACGCCATAGGGAACGAATGGATCAATATCTAGACATCTAATCTCAACCCATTCGATGCCGCGACTATGCAGTGCACAGAATGGTCGTTCGTTGTCTTCGGCTTTCCGCTTGGGGCGAATTGGACTGTAAAACTCAGCCTCAATTTGCAGTAGCGAGTCAGTGAGCTGTTGGTACATACCTTGTCGCTTAACACCTAATCTCGTATATCTTGGATAAGGATCGGTGAGCGCTACGCGCAACGTTCGTAGATACTCAATTAGGGAGTTATAGGTGACATAAAGCTCTGCTTGCGCCTCGCTCTGATAACCTAAGGGTCCCATGCGCAAAGACGTAGCATCGGGTCGATAGTACGAGCCTTCGTCCAGTGGTAACAGCCTGTGTTGTCCCGAAGGTACGAAGGTACCGCAGACTGCTGGCGATGCCCCGAATAAGTAAATCAACAACCACGAATAGCGTCTGAAATTTCGGATCAGGTGCATGTAGCTGTCGTTGATAAATTCAGATGAGAACTCCTGGCCTAAACGCTCTGCATGGTGTTGCAGGAATTCATCGGAGAATGAGAAGTTGTAGTGAATGCCGGAAATAATCTGCATGAGCCGACCATACCGATTTGCCAGTCCTCGACGGTAAATGGACTTGATCTGAGCTGTGTTGGAGTTTCCATAGTCAGCGAGGTGGATATCTTCCTCTTCACCCAACATACATGGCATGCTCAGTGGCCAGAGATATTCTTTGTCGAGAACCTGACTTGCGTAGCGATGGATGCCGTCAAGCTCATCCAAACAGGCATCTACGCTGGAGTGAGTGCCGGTAATAAACTCAAGCTGAGCCTCGCCAAAATCTGTCGTAATGCTGGGGTGTGTGAGTTTTGAACCAAAAGCTCTTGGATGAAGAGTCTCCGCAAGAGCACCTTCGTCGTTTACACGTAGCGATTCTTTCTCAATGCCACGCTGGATATCAAGTAAAGATTTGTCTTGGCGTAGTTGGTTTAAGTACTCAGGCAGACTGAGACACGATGAAGCAGGCAATGTGAATTTAAGACCGGATCAGAATGTCTTAGCTATCTAGGTCCAGCTGCTGAGGTCTCCGCAGAAACGTCAAAATTAGCGAAATTCTCTTTGAATTTACTGATCAGCGTTGCTTCTGCTTGGTCGTAAGCGTCTTTGTCTTTCCATGTATTTCTTGGATTTAAGAGAGCTGAATCGACGCCTTGAATCGATATCGGTATATCCAAATTCAAATTCGGGAGATGCTGGGTTTTGGTCAGGTCAATCCTTCCTGCCCGTACCTCTTTAATGATACTGCGGGTAATCGGAATCCTGAAACGCTCGCCGACGCCGTAACCGCCGCTAGTCCAACCGGTATTGATTAGAAATACCTGGGTGTTTTGTGCTTTGATTCTGCGTACTAGCAGTTCTGAATAGTCCTTGGGAGGCCTTGGCAGGAAAGCAGCACCAAAACATGCTGAAAATGTAGCTGAATACGCTTCCGTTGATCCTACTTCGGTAGATCCAACCTTTGCCGTATAGCCGAGAAGGAAATGGTAAGCCGCTGCCTGTGGTGAGAGAATAGATACTGGAGGTAAAACCCCACTGACATCGCAGGTCAAGAAGAACACTGTTTGTGGTTCGGGTCCGCGATTTTCAAGTACTCGAGGCTCGATCAGTGTGCGAGGATAACAAGCGCGGGTGTTCTCGGTGAAAAAACTGTCCTCGTAGTCAGGTTCACGTGTATCCACATCAATGACCACGTTCTCTAGGATGGAACCATATCGAAGTGCGTCATAAATCAAGGGCTCATTTTCTCGAGAAAGATTGATGCATTTCGCATAACAACCACCCTCAAAGTTGAAAACGCCTCCGACCGCCCAACCATGCTCGTCGTCGCCGATCAGTGCACAATTAGGATCAGCGGATAACGTGGTTTTCCCTGTACCCGATAGGCCAAAAAACAGGGCTACCCGTCCTCGGTCGTCGATATTAGCACTGCAATGCATGGGAAGCACATCGAATTCGGGTAGTACAAAGTTCAATACCGAGAACATTGCTTTCTTAAGTTCGCCTGCGTATCTCATTCCGGCAATCAGCACGCTTTTCTGTGAGAAATCGATCATGACCGTGCATTCGGAGTTGACTCCGTCGCGCGCCGGATCGCATACAAAATTTGGTGCGCAGAGTACCTGCCAAACCGGCTTGTGCTTTGGGTTGTAGTCTTGTTCGAGTTGAATGAACATGTTTCGCGCAAAGAGCGCATGCCAAGCGTATTCGGCGGTCACACGAAGAGGAAGGTAGTGTTCTGGGTCAGCGCCTACATGGAGCTCTTGAACGTAGCAGTTGGCTGAGCTTAAATAGTTTGAGACGCGAGCCCAGAGTTGATTGAACGTACTTTGAGCTATCGGTTGGTTGACTTCACCCCAATCTACCTTCTTACTAGTAGATGGTTCTTCAACGATGAACCGATCGCGAGGTGAGCGACCTGTTCGTTCGCCAGTGTTGACGACGAGAGCACCGTTCGACGCAAAATTACCTTCCCCATTCTGAATCACCTGTTCGACCAGGCAAGGGGAACTCAGATTGAATCGAGAACCTGAGTATAGTACATCGTCGTAGTTAGCAGCCACAGTAAATCACAGAGTCTTTGAGTTTAAATTATTGCACGGCGTAGCAAATAACGCTACTTGAATTGTTGTTTCAAAATGTTCCAAGAGGCACCATCAATACCACACTATGCTCTTTGTCGTTTTGCTTTGAGTAATTCTCGACGGTTTTTCTTGGTCGGTCGCAACTTCGGAGTGCTGAGTCCCGCTTTTGTCAGTAAGCGTGCCGCCCGAGCTTCTTCCCGTCGGTCGATAGATTCTTTCGTTTCCTCGTAAAGTTCCTGAGCCATCGTGGCGTTGCCGCGCTGGTCAGAGAGTGCGGTCACCAAGACATCCTCTTTGGAGTCAGTTCGGCTGAGAGTAATCACATCGCCGGGCTTTATGGTGCGGGAAACTTTACACCGATCACCATTGACGTGCACCTTTCCACCACTCACCGCAATTTTTGCCTTATTTCTCGTTTTAAAGAATCTTGCGGCCCATAACCATTTATCTACTCGAATGGATTCGAGTGTCTCAGACATTGTTGATCAAGTCCATGAAGTTCACGATGGCAGGGAATCGTAGATTTTTACGACTAGGCCGGGACATATCTGGTTGTGCGATGGTGAAAAGATGCTTTATTCCGGCAAATTGCGCCGACTCAAGGACTGACGTCGTGTCATCTACGAACATGGTTCGAGTTGGGTCGTAGGGTTCAATTTTAGATAGCCTCTTCCAAAAATCAGGATTCTCCTTAGGTAAACCTAGTTGTGCCGAACTGTACCAAGCATCCACTCTATCCGATAACGCAAGGACGGTGTCTTTGACGGCATAACTCTGTGTGTGTGCGTTTGTCAATATGACCATACGGGTTGTCTCGCAGGATTGCATGGTCTGAAGAAAATCCTCAGCACCAGGGCGAAACGCCAAAAGGTGAGCTAGTTCTTCGTGGAGTCCCACCATGTCGACACCGGTTAACTCCGTCCAATGAGGCAGAGAATACCAAAGGAGGTCACCAGGTGAACGATCGCCGTACAGTTTTTCATTGGCAGCTTCAATGCTGATCTTCTGGGCATCAGCGACGCGTCGAGGAAGCAGTTCGTTCCAAAGGACATCGTCGAAATGAAGATCAATGAGTGAACCATCCATATCCAGAAATACGCAGTCCACCTCATCCCAATTTACCATGTCGTTAAACTTTCCGCTCCTTGAAAATCAGAAAAAAAATGTGAAACTGCCTGAAGTACTCGCATCATCAATAGTAGCTCGAAGCCGTCTCTTTAGCATTGAGTCGCTACATCTGCGATTCTCGAATGGAGCGGAGCGCGTCTTTGAACGGCTCCCTCAGCGCATCGGACGCGCGGTGATCGTTTGTGCGCTCACCGAGGACAATCAGATACTTCTAGTAAGAGAGTATATGGCAGGGATCCATAAGTATGAGTTGGCATTACCAAAAGGTAGAGTAGAATCCTCAGAGGATTTAGCCGAGGCTGCCAATCGAGAACTCATGGAAGAGGTGGGTTTTGCAGCACGAAAACTCTCGCATCTGAAAGAACTGACAGTCGCACCGGGACAAATGGGTTATTCAGTCCATGCATACTTGGCTACAGATCTTTATGAGCAATCAATGCCAGGCGATGAGCCGGAACCGCTAGAAGTTGTGCCCTGGCCGTTGGCAGACGTAGATACCCTTCTTCAAAGTGCAGAGATCTCAGAAGCCCGTTCACTAGCAACGCTAATGCTAGTACAGAGTCACATTCAGCAAAGGAAAACCATCGCCGATGGATGATAAGTTATTAAAGGAATTGGATCGCATCGGAAGAACCACCGGAGCGAAGATTCTCAAAATTTACGAAGGATCATTTGAGGTCAAAAAAAAGGCGGATGGATCGCCTATCACTATTGCCGATAAGCTCGCAGATGAGTATATAACTGAAGAGCTCTTGAAACTTGAAGGAAACATTCCGATATTGACAGAAGAAGGCAAGGCCTGGGACTTCAAGCAGAGATCAAAGTGGTCAGAGTTCTGGTTGGTCGATCCCATTGACGGGACCCGTTCATTCACAACTGGAAAAGGACAGTTCACGGTCAATATTGCCTTGATCAAGGACAGGAGGCCGGTACTCGGGATGGTATACGCCCCGTTGCGAGATATCAGCTATGTTGGCAATGCCGAAAAAGGAATGGCTTGGAAGAGTGCCGGTGGCGATACCGTACAGATAAGTACGAGAGATCGACAATCAGATTTGGCGGTTTTAGCGAGTAAGAATCACAGAACGCCTAGAGATGATTCTTTCCTGGAGCGCTTGAAAATGCAGTTCCCGACTATGGAACTCCTCTCGGAGAGTAGTAGCTTGAAGTTTTGTGCCATCGCCGAAGGTAAAGCGGATCTATACTCAAGATTCGAACACACTTACGAATGGGATTTAGGTGCTGCGCACGCCGTTCTTTTGGCAGCCGGTGGGGAGATTTTTAATACCGATGGCTCGCTATTCCGCTTCAACAAACAGAATCTTTTGAACGATGCTTTTCTTGGGGTGGGCGATACGAACAAGGAATGGGTGGAGTTTCTCGTTGAACTCGCAAATCGCTAGAAAATTTGCCTTAACTCAACGTTCCTAGAATGCGGATCGACGGAGAAATTCGCGCGAGAGAACCATCAGCCGTTCAGTTACCCATACAATTTTTACCCTGATACGCTCAAATCTTGAAGATTTAGCGCGTAGCTACCGATAGCTAAAACCAAGCAACTTTCCTAGAGACGATTCGTCTCGAACTCAATTACACAGATTTCATTTATGGCTGAACCTGAACTTCGTCCGCGTTATGCACCCAAACCCACTCCTGAAACTGAACATTTTTGGGAGGGTACTCGTAATCATGAATTGCTGTTGCAACGATGCAAAGATTGCGGTACTGTGTATTTCCCACCAAGAGCCTTCTGTCCTACGACAGGGTCTGGCGAGGTGGAAATATTCAAAGCCAGTGGAAAGGCGAAATTGGTCAGCTACATGATTAACCACCGACAGCATCCCTCTTTTCACGGTCCCTACGCCATAGCAGTGGTTCAGCTGGAAGAGGGTCCAATGATGATGACCAATATCGTCAATTGTGAGCAGACACCAGAAGCTCTGCAACTGGATATGGATCTCGAAGTTGTCTTTGAAAAAGTCAACGACGAAGTAACCGTGGCCTTATTTCAACCCACCGGAGCATAACGTATGACTGTTGCAGTAGTTGGTGCCTCAGAGACCACGAGTCTCGGAGTTATCCCAGAATTAAGTCAAATGCAACTGCATGCAGATGGCGCGCGGAATGCCCTCGCCGATGCAGGTCTGACATTTGCAGATATCGATGGCTTAGCGACCGCAGGTGCTTCTCCGGTTGAATTAGCGCACTATTTGGGTGTTACGCCAAGATGGGTAGACGGAACTTCCGTAGGAGGCTGTTCGTTTCTCATCCATGTACGACACGCTGTTGCTGCCATAGAAGCGGGTTACTGTGAAACCGTGTTGATTACGCACGGTGAGAGCGGACGATCAAGAGTGGGTGTCGGCGGGTTTGGTGGTGGCGGAGGAGCATCTTTCGCTTCACAATTTGAAGTGCCATTTGGACCGATGGGTCCCACCACATTATTCGGAATGGGTGTACTCCGGTTCATGAAGGATTACGGGCTTACTCATGCACAACTCGCGTCAGTCGCAGTTGCCCAACGAGAATGGGCAGGGATGAACCCAAGAGCCATGTACGGTGCTCCAATCACTGTCGATGATGTTTTGTCTTCTCG
>MPMU01000135.1 GCA_002238665.1 Gammaproteobacteria bacterium bin55 | reverse complement strand
GATTCCGCATAGACGAACGATGTCTGATGCCTTACTCGACCAGGGTGAGATCGTACCTAATCTTGGTGCGACCGTACAGTCGGAAACTCGCTCCTGCTTGGAGTCTACGTTGCCACCCTGATAGGCAAGAATCTCAAGTAGCTTCGATTGTTCTTCGTCGGAAATCTCGTGACCTAGCCATGAGAAATGCACATACTCCGCATAAATCGATTCAATATTCGGCTCGATTTCCCGGAGTTGCGCCAGTAGCTTGCCTGCCTGAGCTTGATTGATTGCAACTGGACCACGAGTCGCGAAAATTGAAACCACTGATTTATCTACGTTTCGCAAAGAACCGTTGGATGAGATTCCTACAGTCATCAGAAAGAATACCCGAGCAAACAGAGATCCTGTGATTGTGGAATGGAAAATCTACCGCTTCCACTTGTGATCGAACCGCACCTGACTTAGGTTCCTCGACACCATAAATCAGATTATCAATCCGTGCGTGAATCATCGCACCCACGCACATAAGACAGGGTTCTACCGTAACATACAGCGAAGCATTGGGTAAACGATAGTTTCCCAAATGCTCAGAAGCATCTCTCAATGCGACAATTTCAGCATGTAAAGTCGGATCGTTACCACCTATCGGATGATTGAATCCTCGCCCCACAACCTCGGAATCTACGACCACACATGCGCCTATCGGTACTTCATCCTTGGCATATGCCAGCTCTGCTTCCGATAGCGCAATCCTCATGTAGTCGACGTGATCCACATTGGGTTCCTCATCCATTGCCGGTCACGTGCACACGTTACATCAACAGATGCAATCGAAAATCTTTACAGTGTAATCAGTTGAATCTTGACAGTGTAATCAGAAGAGTTTTGCTACTCGTCTTCGATCGGTTGGTACGCATTCATCAGTTCTTTTTGCAACTGTGGTTGTACAGCGGCGTAATGACTGAAGTGCATCGAATAGCTACCTTTGCCTCCAGATAACGAACTGAGTCGCGAGTGGTAGGTCTGTGCTTCTCGAAGAGGTACCTGCCCGACGATTTCCGTCGACCCATCGGTAAGCATGTTTGAGCCATTGACCATCCCACCCATGGAGGAAAGATCGCCTGCAACATCACCCATATTCTCACTGGGTACATTGACATGCATTTCAACGATTGGTTCCATAACGACTGGCTTAGCTTTGCTCACAGCATCCATAAAAGCTTTCTTTCCAGCTTGTACAAACGCAATTTCCTTTGAGTCGACCGAGTGATGTTTACCGTCGTAGACCGTCACCCGAATATCCTGCATCTGATTTCCAGACACGCTTCCTGCAACCATCATCTGAGAAACACCTTTTTCAACCGCCGGAATAAACTGACCAGGAATGACGCCATTTACAACCTGATCCACAAACTCAAAGCCATCTCCTCTAGGCAATGGTTCAACTCTCAGGTAAACCTCTCCAAACTGTCCAGCACCACCAGATTGTTTCTTGTGTCGATGATGACCTTCCGCTTTACCGGTAATAGTTTCACGGTATGGAATAGCCGGGAATTCAGTTTGGATTTTGACCCCGTACTGATCTTCAATTCGAGCTAATACTTCTCTCAAGTGGATCTCACCAAGACAGCTGAGTACCGTTTCGTTCGCAGCGGCAACATGCTCAACTTCGATTGAAGGATCCTCAGATGAGACACGATGCAATCCATCCGACATTTTCTGTGCGGCTTTATCGTCCTCTGCTACTAGCGCTCGAGCATATGCGGGACTTGGTAGTTCGATCTTCAGTGGGTAGACGCTTTCTTCATCATGAGATTCGTGAAGCATGCTGTTGTATTCCAGGCCTTCAGCTCTAGGAATGGCAAAAATGTCTCCGGCAGATACTGAATCGACCTCGGTTTGCTTTGCTCCCTGAAGCTTCAATATGTGCGCTACGCGCGTAGCCTTTCGTGCCGTACCGTGGAAAAAGCTATTACCGACTGCGAGTTTTCCACGATGTAGGCGAATAACTCCCAACCTCCCCTTAAATGGGTCAACTTGAACCATAAAGGTGTGAGCCAACATCGGCGCTTCGGCATCGGCTGCAATTTCAATCGGTTGCTGCTCCTCGCCATCCAACGTGTAGAAAGGTGCAGCATTTGCTTCCACAGGATTCGGCATCAGTTTATCTATGACGCTTAGCAGGTCTGAAATCCCTGCTCCCGTGGTGGCAGATGTAAAACAAATAGGAATTAAGTGCCCTTCAGCCAACGCCGCTTCAAATGTCTCGTGTAGCTTGTCTGCCGGTAGATCGTCGGCACCATTTTCGAAGTACAGCTCCATCAAGTCCTCATCGACTTCGACGACCTGTTCAATGATCTTCTCGTGCGCTTCTGCAATTGATGAAATATCTGTATCCGATTCTTCCGAATTAAAGAAGCAATCAACGACATTAGCACCGTTGTTGCTAGGTAGATTGATCGGTAAGCACTCCGAGCCTAAGACTGATTGAATCTGTTCGACAACTTGCTCGAGGTCTACGCCAGAACGATCAATCTTGTTCACGATCACAAGCTGGCAGAGATGTCGATCATCCAGTTTGCTCTTGATCTTATTGATATAGGCATCAACGCCTACCGATGCGTCAACTACGATCGCAACCGTTTCGACAGCTGGTAATACTGCTATGGCACGTCCTATAAAGTCATTCGCACCAGGAGTATCCAAGAGGTTGATATGAGTGTCATCATGGTCAAACGAAACCACGGTGGGATTCAGTGAGTGCTGACGTTCTTTTTCCCGTTCGTCATGATCAGAGACCGTGTCTCGTTGTTCAATAGAGCCTGCCTTGACAATGGCTCCTGCAGATGTCAATAGCTGCTCACAAAGTAGAGTTTTGCCGGTGCTAGCTGCACCAACGAGGGCGATATTGCGGATATTTTCAGTAGAAAAACCCATAGCTCCTCCCCTGTAGGAAGTTTCCGAATAGATAAAGAAGTGCGAGGAAATTCAATCCACTTCAACAAAGCAAGTGTAAATCTTTGGGAGTTTTATACCTTAGGGCCATTTAGGCTTAAGGCTACTGTTTTGCGTGGACAGTGGACTAATGCCCTCTGTTTCCCTTCCTTCTACCCACGCCTCGGGGGAACTCCCGCCCAAGCTGAAGGCCTTTAGTCCCTCAAGTAGAATGTTCTTTGATGCGTTGATGTCTCTATCTTCCGAGTGTCCACAGGAAGTACAGTAGTACCACCTATCGGCCAGGGTCATCTTCATTTGTGGAAGTGATCCACAAGCCGAGCATCGTTGCGTCGTGTTTTTAGGATCTACCTTCACCAGCTTGCCACCGGCACTCA
>MPMU01000134.1 GCA_002238665.1 Gammaproteobacteria bacterium bin55 | reverse complement strand
AGTGTCCGGATCGGATTGTGCGAAGTCCTCTCCCTGAATGAACATACCCTTAAATCTACCTGATCGAGCCATGTCGAACATCTGAGGAATTCGATAGCCTGGTTCAGCGTCAATAGTCACTCCCCATGCCTCGTTGAAAACCTCTCGGCTCTCCGCGTTGGTTATGGCAGCGTACCCAGGTAGTTCATGTGGGAATGAACCTACGTCGCATGAGCCTTGTACGTTGTTTTGACCTCTAAGTGGATTGACTCCAACTCCATCTCTGCCGATATTGCCGGTTGACATCGCAACATTAGCCATGGCCATGACCATGGTGGACCCTTGACTATGTTCAGTGACTCCTAGTCCGTAATAGATACTGCCATTATTAGCGTTGGCATAAAGTCGAGCGGCGCGACGGATTTCTTCAGCTTCGACCTGACAAATCGTCGCGACATGTTCGGGTGAGTTTACTTCAAGGAGCGCGAATTCTCTCCATTCTTCGAACGCATCCAGCTCGCATCGACTTTGGACGAATTTTTTATCCCAGAGCTCTTCTTTTACGATAACGTGCGCTATCGCATTCATAAGAGGTACGTTAGTACCAGGTGCAATAGGTAGATGCACAGTTGCCTCTACATTCGGTGATCGAACTAAGTCAATCTCCCGAGGATCTACCACGATAATTTGCGCGCCCCTACGGAGTGCTTGTTTAATGCGCGAGCCAAACACAGGGTGCGCTTCAGTGGGATTCGCACCGATCAGAATCATGACATCTGTCGAGTCGACAGAATCAAAATTTTGTGTACCTGCTGAAGTACCGAAGGCTTGCTTCAAGCCATATCCAGTCGGTGAGTGGCAGACTCTAGCACAAGTGTCGACGTTGTTATTGAGAAACGCGGTTCTCACGAGTTTTTGAATGACGTAGATCTCTTCAATCGTCACACGCGCCGAGGTAACTGCGCCGATGGATTTCGTACCGTATTTGGACTGAATCCTTTTCAGTTTTTGTGCAGCAAATTGGATAGCTTCGTCCCACTCTACCTCTTGCCAAGGGTCGTCTCTGTCCTCTCTTACGAGAGGCGTCATAAGGCGTTCTGAGTGATTTGCATATCCCCAGGCAAATCTGCCTTTGACGCAACTTGCACCGTGATTGGCACCACCTTCCTTATATGGGACCATGCGAACAACTTGATCACCTTTCAGTTCGGCTTTAAAGCTGCATCCAACCCCACAGTATGCGCAGGTCGTGAGAACAGTACGATCAGGGACACCCAATTCAATCACTGACTTTTCCATCAGAGTTGATGTAGGGCATGCTTGTACGCATGCACCGCAAGAGACGCATTCGGACGATGCAAAATCCGGTCCGGAAGTGGCGATTTTTGAGTCAAACGCTCGGCCATCTACTGTAAGTGCGAACGTACCTTGAACTTCGTCACAAGCCCGAACACATCTAGAACAGACGATACATTTGGCGGGATCGAAATCGAAGTAGAGTCCCGATTGATCCTTCTCTTCAGATAGATGGTCAGATTCGACGTTGTATCTCACATCGCGTAGTCCGACCGATCCTGCCATATCCTGTAGTTCGCAGTCACCGTTTGCGGCACAAGTTAGGCAATCCAGAGGATGATCTGATATGTAGAGCTCCATGACCGCTTTCCGGAGGTTTGCTAGCTCTGGTGTTTGCGTATGTACTTCCATGCCTGCCTGGACAGGTTCTGTACAGGATGCGACAGGCCCTCTGCGACCTTCTACCTCTACGAGGCACAACCTACATGATCCAAATGCCTCTAGCTGGTCGGTTGCGCAAAGTTTCGGAACATCGACATCTACTTGAGATGCCGCTCGCATGATTGACGTGCCAACAGGAACGGTTACAGGAACACTGTCGATGGTAAGACTGACGGAGTCCTGAGAAATCGACGCAGGAGTGCCATAGTCCTTCTCAATTAACCGCACTTATAGGAATCCTCCGATTAAAGTCGTTCGGGAAATTTGCTATCGCACTTCTCACTGGAATAGGTGTCATCCCTCCCATCTGGCATAAGCTAGCTTTTTCCATAACTTCGCACAAATCGTCTACCAATACTAAGGACTGACGCGTGCCAGCACCAGTACGTAATTGTTTCATAATCTCTCGACCGCGCACTGCTCCAATACGGCAAGGTGTACATTTGCCGCAAGATTCAATAGCACAGAAGTCAAAAGCATACTCTGCTTGAGCCAACATATCAACTGTATCGTCAAAGACAACCAACCCGCCATGTCCAATTCCTGCACCAATTTCAGCCATGGATTCATAAGTAAGCGGCGTATCTAATTGCGACTCAGATAAGTAAGCTCCAAGTGGTCCACCGATTTGGACGGTACGAATAGGTCGTCCCGATTTCGTACCACCTCCGAAATCTTCAAGGAGTTCACGGACGGTTATTCCAAACGGTAGTTCAATTAAACCACCGAAATTGATATTTCCACTTAGTTGGAAGGTCATCGTGCCGGAAGAGGGATGTACCCCTAAATCTCGATAGTTTTCGGGTCCTATCTGAAAAATGCCAGGTACCGCTGCGAAACTGATCACATTGTGCACCAGTGTGGGTTTTTCGAATAACCCTGCGATGGCTGGTACAGGCGGTTTCGTCTTGATTTGGCCACGTTTCCCCTCAAGACTTTCAAGAAGCGAAGTTTCTTCTCCGCAGATGTATGCACCTGCGCCGATAAACAGTTCGAGATCAAAACAGATATCGCTACCGAGTATATTCTGTCCCAGGACATTCTCAGAGTACGCTTGATCCAGAGCTTCAGAGAAAATTTTTGCGGCTAGAGGGTATTCGGAGCGTAGATAAACGAGGCCATGTGTGGCACCAGTGGCATATCCAGCGGCAACCATACCATGTATCAAGCGGGTTGGATCGCCTTCCATTAGCATCCGATCAACAAAGGTACCGGAATCACCCTCGTCGGCGTTGCAAACTATGTATTTTTGATCTGCGGAGGTATCGGCGACTGTACGCCACTTTATATGTGCTGGAAATCCCGCTCCACCACGACCGCGAAGACCAGAGACTTCAATCGCTTGAATGATCTCTTCAGGAGACTTTGCCAGTATTTCACTGAGAATGGCATGGTTGTTTAGGTCATAGGGTGCCGCAGTACCACATTGATCAAAAACCAGTCGGTGCTGTCGTTTATAGAAGTCAAACGACTCCAGGGTCCCGATATAGGCAGGATGACTTGAAGACCAATAGTTGGGTTCTTGCAGTGAGCTTTCAATCAATTCTTGAGGAAAAACGGGACCGAATGAGAGAGTGCCTGAATTAGTTTGGACGTTGACCATCGGTTCGAGCCACGCCAATCCATGGGT
>MPMU01000133.1 GCA_002238665.1 Gammaproteobacteria bacterium bin55 | reverse complement strand
TGCATGGGTCTTTATGTATACCCACTCCTTTTTAGTAGTCACTGAGCATCCAGCTAAGGTAGCATGTTGTCCGTGGACGCGGGATTGAGCTTCCTGACGTCAACTGTTTATGTGTACAACCACTATAGAGATGTGGCTAGAGTTCAGTAAAGCCTTCCGGCAATCCACATTTCACACTTTGTACCAAGAAGAGGATTAGGAAATTGAAAAACATTTCAAGAAAAAGGGTTGAGCACTCTATTTACGCTTTTACTGACTTGTGGATTTGTGAGTTTGGTGGTTGCAGATGAAGGTGATTACTGTATACCAGTAGTAGGCGATCCGGACACCTGTGCCTTCATTCATCACAGAAAAGAATGCCATTATGAAACGCGAACAAAAACTTGTCCCCCGACGGGTCCTGAGGGTGTGCCGGAAATGTTAGTTAGTGCCTGCGTAAAAACTCACTTAGGTTGCAATTTTCCTTGAATTTACTGGCGTTGCTGGGGTAATAAGCTACCATATGGCACCTGAAGATTGGACGAATTCATGGCTCTGAAGTGTTTTTCGATGAATTTTGCCTGATCTTCGCTGTTTAACTACCCATCAGGAGTGCAATCTTGCGACGCCCAGAAGAAAGGGAATCGGTCTTCACCGTTCCCGTCGACAAAATTGAGATTGGTTTGAACAGCCGGGACGACATTCCGGCGATTTTGGTTGGACTACAGCGCCTGTACCTGAACACCGAGATTCGTGAGCAGATCCTGAAGTTGATGGAAGAGCATGTTGCCGTGGACTGTGATCATGGCACTGGACGACCGGGGATGAACTGGTGGCGGCTACTGGTATTAGCGACCATGAAACAGGGTTTGGACTGTGACTATGCTCGTCTAGGAGAATTAGCCAATCATCATGACACGCTGCGGGAGATGTTGCAGCATGAACCGCATGACAAATATGAATATACCGAACGTACCCTCGAAAACAATATCGACCTATTACCGGTTGCGGTGTTGAATCAGATCAGTGATCTGGAGGTACAGGAGGGTTTAGCAATCGCAAACAAAGACCCTGGCGACGGTTACGTCGCCCGAGTTGATTCGTTTGTGGTAGAGACCAATGTCCATCATCCGACAGATGTCAAGTTGCTGTGGGATGCGACCCGGTTGATGCTGAGCAAAGGTGGTAAGTTGGCGAATCGCCATCACCTGCAGGGTTGGCGTCAGTGGCAACACCACCTCAAGCAAGGCAAGAATCTCTACAACCGCATCTCTCGAGCGCATCAGTGGCGGTCCCGACCTCATGACATCAAGCAGTACCTGGCTTGGAGTATGCGGTTATCCGAACGGATGTCGAAGACCTTACCACCATTACAGGAAGCCGGTGCTAGACCGTCCGGCGTGGAGAAGATCCAAGGCTTGGTTGAGACGGCGATGATACTGCAAGACCAGGTCCGGCGGCGTCTTCTCGAACATGAGACGATCCCCCAGGATGAGAAGATATTCTCGGTATTTGAGCCCCATACCCGTTGGATCAATAAGGGTAAAGCCAAAGGCGCGGAGCTGGGTGTACCGCTCTCGGTGGTGGAGGAGTCCACTGGCTTCATTCTGGCTTGGCGACTCCACTGGAAAGGGGGTGATACCGACGCTGCGGTACCGCTGGTTAAAGATGCTCAAGCACGTTTTCCAGCGTTGAGACAGTGCAGTTTTGATCGGGGTTACCACAGTCCGGAGAATCAAAAGAAGCTGGATGAATTACTCGAGCGGGTAGTCTTACCGGTCAAAGGGCGTGGTAGCAAGGAATCAAGAGCTTATGAAGCCACCGAGGCCTTTGTCGAAGCGCGTCGTCAACACCCGGCGGTGGAATCGGCGATTCATGCGCTGGAATGCCACGGTCTGAGTCGTATACGCAATCGTGGCGCGGAGCGGTTTGAGAGAACCGTGGCGCTCAGCATCCTGGCAGCCAACTGTCATCGACTCGGTCGATTGTTGCAAGAAGCTGAGCGCGCCCGTCGAGCCTGTCGCAAACGCTACAAACAAGCCGCTTAACAGCGACTTTTTACACCACATTTTTCTCATTTCTGGGCGAAGCTATACCCAACGTCCGCACAAACGCCTCAAATCAGCTAAATGTCGCTACGAAACGACCGAAATTTGACGACCCGGCAGTCGAATTCAGCTTAACTCGACTCCCATGCATGACCCAAATTCACCGAATGCACCTAGTTCATGGCAAAATTGTGCAAATCGGGGTTTTTACACAGACACTACTTAGTTCCAGTCTTCTTGGCTCTTGAACTGCTCAACTTCCGAAGGTTGATTTTCACCTGGGATCGCGCGATTTTCCTCAAGCCATTCGCCTAAATCAATCATTTTGCATCTTCTCGAGCAAAACGGGCGATGAGGATTGCTCTCGTGCCAAATCGTCATTTTTTTACACTCTGGACACTTGATTTTTGGAGGGGAGTTTGCCATTCTCTTGGATGTGTTAATACTGGAAATGCGAATTTGAGTTTAGAGTCATGATGTGGTGATTCAGAAAATTCTGTATCAGGGAATCGACAAAAATAGATAACGCCTATGCAAAGAATCTATTTGAGAATGCACTTTTTCAATTCTGCCATCGTTGTGAATGATGTCGTCAGCTAACTTCAGTCGGTAGTCTCGGGGGACTTGAGATTTCACCATTTCCTGTGCCAGTGCTTCGGATATGTTGTCTCGTTGCATGGTTCGTTTGATTTGTGTTTCTACAGGCGTATCAACCACCAAAACTCGGTCGTAAATCTCTGACCGACCACCGAGCAATGGATTCACCACCATTACATACGTAGACTTAGCCTCTTGTACTCGTTGGCGCGTAAGCTGATTAATCAACGGATGGGTCAATTGATTTAGCCACTTGCGGTGCTCAGGATTTTCAAAGATTCGCTGACGCAACTCCCCTCTTCGAAGCGCTCCTTGCTCGTCCAGAATCTCGATCCCGAATCGTTCGGCGATAGCCTCCAGAGCAGGTTGTCCTGGTTCAACAATTTCTCTGGAAAGGTCATCCTGTTCAACAATGGCAATCCCTTTCTCTTCAAAACGATTGGCGACCAGACTTTTCCCGCTTCCGATGCCGCCGGTGAGGACTACGACCCAACTTGCCAACTTACAAACTTCCCAAACAATTCGTACGAAAAATCAATTCGTGATTAACGCGTGTTACCTAGTTCCGTCGCGATGCGGTTCTGAGGATTTCAGTGAATAGAGATGCGGATTGTAAGGATTCGTGGTTATTCTTGAGCGATTCGTAGGTGATTTTTCTGCGGCATTTGCGACGCAATCGTCCATCTCATGCGTACTGCTCTCCTCTCTTTAAGCGACAGTATCCAATGTTGATATTGTGTTTTGCGACAGGTTGTGACGGTTCTGACGTTTTCTAGTGTCTGGAAATTCCGAGGTCTGAGGACGAATCGGTGATATTCAAGGCGAGGTTATTTTCGTAATTGGTACA
>MPMU01000007.1 GCA_002238665.1 Gammaproteobacteria bacterium bin55 | reverse complement strand
ATCGATAGAGCGATAGATGGCAGTATGTAGTGCTTGTAAGTAGAGATACCGCCGGCTGGGAGCCAATTTAGGAACACCGCGACGATGAGTACGAGCAGTGGTCCGGATACTAAAGGTGGCAAAGCCAGACACATTGTGGAGAACATCCGTATGGAATTATCGAGTGTAGATCCTTGATGCTGTGCTGCTAGGACTCCTAATAAGCACCCTGAAACTAGTGCAAAACACAAGGCTAACAAGCCAATGGTCAGGCTGATTGGTAAGCCGTGGGAAATTAACTCATTGACAGAAAAGTCTTTATTTCTGAAAGAAGGTCCAAGGTCACCTGTCAGTAGATCAGATAAATAATCCCTATATTGATCAAACAGGGGTGCGTCTAAGTTGTACTTCGTTCGAAGATTTTGTTCAACTTCAGAAGGTAGAGACCGTTCACCGTCGAATGGTCCACCAGGTATTAATCGAAGTAGAAAGAAGACAACGGTGACCACGGCCGCGAGAGTAACGGCCATAAAGGCTACTCGCTTGAGTATATAACGGATCATTCAATGAGGCATCATTCCCAATAGAAATAACGGGCTGGATGTAGATTTCTCCCGTTCGGTAGCCAGCCTTTCAGTTTGGGATTGACTAGGTTTCTGGTAGAAACCACGTAGAGAGGGATGACCGGATATTCCTTTAACGCTAACGTTTCAGCTTGATGGAGGAGGTCGACTCGTTCGGCGATGTTTCCTTGTGCTTTGGCCTGTGCGAGAAGTTCATCGAATTTGGCTGACTCGTACTTCCCGTAATTCGCCGCGCTGATTTTCGAGGACAGGAGCTCAATGTAGTGTTCTGGATTATTTTCACCAAACCAACCTGCCTGCGCCACGTCGAAATTGCCTTGGTTTAGGTTACCGAAGTGATCTGCGAGTGGACTGTGGTGCAAGGTGGTTTCCACGCCGACATCCTTCCACATGGACGCGATGACCACATAGATATTGCGCGTTTCTTCATCTGGAAGATGTCGAAGTTCTAGCTGCAGAGGACGTTCCGTGTATCCAGCATCTTTGAGCAACTGCTTGGCCAATGCGACATTTTGCTCGTGCTCATACTCGACAGGTACATGATTGTCGACAATCGGCGGCGAGAGTGTGCTACTCGCAACTTCGCCTAGACCTAAAAGTCGATCTACGATCAAGTTACGATCAATCGCGAGAGCTAGAGCTTTCCGTACTCTGATGTCGTCGAAAGGTTTCTTCTGGGTATTGAAAACCAGGTACATAATCGACTGTAGCGGAGCAAGATGAACTTCGTTTTCACGAGACTCTAGCAAGGATGCATGAACCCCTCGTGGGTAATTGGATATGTAATCTAATTCACCTGTCAAATAACGGTTGTAAGCAGTCATGGGTTCAGTCGTTGGATAGTACCGAACGGTGTCTATAGCCACTTGGTCGGCGGCGTAGAACAACGGGTTCTTGCCTACTTCAACGTACTCATGGGGTCTCCACTCATTTAGTACAAAGGGACCGTTAGATACCCAATTTTCGGCCTTAATCCAGTTGTCGCCGTGTTGGTTAACCACATGAGCTGGAACTGGGTATGCGACTGGATAGAGTAGTCTTTCAGCAAAGAAAGGGGAAGGTTCTTTCAATTGAATAACCAACGTGGTGTCATCTAGTGCAGATACACCCAATGATTCTGTGGCACCCGAAGCAGAATTTACTTCCCTAGCCCCGTCGATGCTGTAAAGAAAGAACGACAAACTCGCCGCTGTTTCGGGGTTAAGTAGCCTTTGAAATCCAAATACAAAGTCAGAAGCCGTCAACGGCTCTCCATCGCTCCAACGTAATCTCTCGCGTAGATGGAATGTCCAGGTGAGTTGATCATCGGATACTGTCCAACTTTCCGCGCATCCTGGAATGATTTCGCCGGATGCGTCCATTGTGGTCAGACCTACAAAGAGATCTTTGAGGATATGTTCCTCTAGGTTGGTAAAGTAAAGATGTGGGTCAAGCGTACCTGGTTCACCTGTATTGCCAATGTCAACGATCAGGTCTTGTTCTGCATGTAAGCCAACCGTTGCAAGCAACAAGAGGATTTGGACGAACTTTGCGCGCATCGAATTAGCTACTTAGAGGACGATCTATAAGTACTGGCTACTTAAACGTACAAGTAATCGCGCGTATTGGGGGCTGAGTCATTGGACAGTCCCAACTGTAGTTGAAAGACCACCAAGTTTCCTATCGTAAAAGCAGTCTGGCAGGCGACTAGATAAAACTCCCACATTCGACAGAAGTGTTCCGATTTCGTTTCGACGAATCTCTCCCTAGATTTTTGGAACCTTTCATTCCAGATCCCTAGCGTCTGGGCGTAATGTCGTCGCCACACCTCGGTGTCTTGATTAACCAGCTCGCTCACTTCAATCGCATGTAATACCTCAGACAAGGCAGGGATATAACCCCCAGGAAATATGTACTTACCAATCCAGGAGTTGGTTGGTTCGGGCAAGGAGTAGTTCCCGATCGTGTGAATCAGTGCCACACCATTCGGCTTCAAAAAGTCTTTAACTTTCTTGAAATATGTTTCAAAATTGTGCTTGCCGACGTGCTCAAACATTCCGACCGAAACCACTGCATCGTACTTGCCTTGGTGCAGGCGATAATCTTCTAGATTGAAGCTAACTTGATTTTCAAGTTGGCGTTCTTTTGCCCGTTTCCGTGCTACCTCAACTTGAGCGTCCGAGAGCGTGATGCCTGTTACGTGTGCATTTGCGTTTTCGGCAATGTGCATTGCCAGAGAACCCCAACCACATCCGATGTCCAACACCGTGCCATCAGGTGGTAAATTGAGCTTTTTTAGTATGTGAGCGCACTTGTTCTGTTGAGCTTCTTCAAGACTATCGTTCGAATTGCGGAAGTAAGCACATGAATAGTGCATGTCTTCGTCGAGGAAAGACCGAAAGAGGGGCTCATCCAGATTGTAGTGGTGACGAACGTTCTTGTGACTTGCCGTGATTGAATTCCATGACTGGATCAGACTTGCCATTTTTGCCAACCATGGATTGAATTGTTCTCTAACCTCGAAGTTGGTGCGCAGAACGGTCAAGAGATTTTCCAATGACTGACCATCGGTATCCCATTCGCCATCCATATAGGTTTCACCCAGATTCAACTGAGGATCCCTCAAGATTTTTTTGATCACCTTGTCATTTCTCATTCGAAACGTCGCACAAGGTTCGCCCGTTCCGAAAACTTCGCTCGAACCATCAGGACGAATGAGTGTTAGGGAGCCCTTGGTTAAGTGATTACGAAGAAAAGATTCGGTAAAAGCCATGAATGGAAATGGTCGGAGTTGCGGCTTAGTCGGAGACTACAAGAGAAGCAACGATTGCTCTCATCTCACATATTTTGTATGTGGTAGCTTAATCGAATATAGAGAAGAATAGAGGATTCAGTCAAACCCTACTACAACGGCTAATACAATGAATTTCTTTTTTAACGAATATTGAACCGTGGAAGTAAGCATAGGAATTGGTGGGGCTGCCTCCGGCAGAGACCGAACATTTGATCGAGACATTGAGTTTGTAGTCGAAGCCGAAAGGTTGGGAGTCGACACAGTTTGGAGTGCTGAGGCATGGGGACACGACGCGATCGCGCCGCTGGCATACATAGCGGCGAAAACGAGTCGAATCAAGCTTGGTACTGGGATCATGCAGATCAGTGCCAGGACGCCATCCATGACCGCGATGACTGCACTGACCATGGCTGCACTCTCGAATGATCGATTCATTCTGGGTCTCGGAGCTTCCGGACCGCAGGTAGTGGAAGGCTTACAAGGTCGAAGTTTCAAAGCACCACTGACCCGGATGCGAGAGACGGTCGAGATTATCCGAATGGCATTCAAGGGTGAAAAACTTGCATTTTCTGGCAAACTCCATGAATTGCCTTTACCGGGAGGAGAAGGTAAGGCACTTCGGTTGTCCCAACCGCCGAACGACCAGATCCCGATTTATCTCGCTACTCTAGGTCCTAAAGCACTCGAATTTACTGGGGAAAAGGCGGACGGTTGGCTAGGTACATCATTCACACCAGACCACGCAGACGCTCATTTAGATTACATAAAACGAGGTGCTATTTCTGCAGGACGAGAATTGGGTGAAATTGACATTCAAGCCGGAGGTACGGTCGCATTCATTGAGGACGACAGCGCACTTATTGAGTCGTTAAAAGCCGGTATGGCATTTACTCTAGGGGCGATGGGGTCTGCGAAAACCAATTTCTATAACGAAGCCTATCGGCGCGGTGGATATGAAGATACTGCGCGCGAGGTTCAAGCATTGTGGATTGCTGGTAAGCGAGCGGAAGCTGCGCAGAAAGTACCTGAGTTACTGATTCGCCAAACCAACCTGATTGGTGACGAGGCGACTGTGCGGGAGCGATTGAAAGTCTATCGTGATGCGGGTGTTACGACTTTCCGTTTAGGCCCGTATGGCCGCACGCTGGAGGAACGCTTGGATACTTTGGGAAGGACTCTGGACCTTATCAAAAGCCTTTAGCTGGAGGGACCTATCTTGGCGGATTAGTGGTGGAGATGTGCTCCACGATCGCTTCGACCATGGCAGGTATGACCGGTTCCGACAGATCATGGCCAAGTTTTTCGATCACCATTAGTTTGCCGTTCTGTACAGAATTTACGATGTCCTCGCTTCCTTTGACATCCAGCAGTCGATCATTGTCACCGTGAATTGCTAAGACTGGAATCTTGAGTTCCTTGAGCAATGGAGCTCGATTGCCGTCCGTGAGGATAGCTGCGAATTGCCTGAGCGTTCCTTGAGGATTGACTGCCCGGTCGTAAGCAATCTCCGCGAATCTGGCTATTCCAACTTCTCTGGAGTCAAAGTGTTCACCGGAAAGAGTGGTACCCGTAGCAATGGTTGCGTCGATGACAGCTTGACGATCCGACAAGAAAAAGGCTTGCGCCAGCGCGGCAACAGCTTCAGGCGCGGCGGGTGGTAAATCTGGGTTTCCGGTACTACTCATCAGTGTGGTAAGGCTGAATATGCGATGCTGATGATTGAGAGCGAATCGCTGAGCGATCATACCACCCATGGATGTACCAACGATGTGAGCACCGGATTGGCCGATGTGATTTAAAAGATGGATCGCATCTTGCGCCATGTCGGAAAGTGAATAGGCAGCTGTTGCCGCTGTTGGGTCGTTCTGTGCAACGATTAGTTGCGCTATTTCAGGTGGTTCCGCATCGATTGAGAATGACAATCCAGCATCTCTGTTATCAAATACAATGACGCGATAGCCCGAATCCACAAGCCCACTAAGAAAAGATTCTGGCCAATGCACCACTTGACAGCCAATTCCATGGATCATCAAGACGGGAGTAGCAGCACGAGAACCATGTTGTTCAAAGTACATTTGCCCGAGGGGAGATTGGAAATATGGCACGGTCGCTGGTTTCTGATTGTGTGGAAAGCTAAAACCTCTGGTACAAGAGGTCTCGTAGAGTGAAAAATCTTAAATCTGAAGAATCAGATTGTGATGGTGTTTGATGTCCACTGAAACTTTACTCAGATTGTTGGTCTAACGCTAGAACACCATAATTAAGTAGCCGAATCTTAGTTGTCGAGGCGCGAAATCAAACTTTTCACAGGAAGCTGGGCATGAATATCAAGCAATTCCATAGATATGCGTTTGTCCGTTGGATCTTTACGATTGGAGTTATCTGTATGGCACCAACTTTATTTGCAGACGAGCAGGATGAGTATCAGAATCAATGGGGTCCGGAAGTTGGCTCAACGATTCCAGCATTGTCCGTGCAAGATACCAACGGTGAATTCACAACGTTCGATGATCTTAAAGGTGAGAATGGCCTGGCACTGTTTTTTGTCCGCTCAGCGGATTGGTGACCATTCTGCAAGAATCAGCTCGTGCAGCTGAATGAAAGCAGAAGTAGTTTTGAAGATTTAGGTGTGAATTTAGTTGCAGTCTCTTACGATAAACCAGAAGCAATCGCAAATTTTGTGGACTCAAAGTCCATTGAGTTTCCATTGTTATCTGATGTTGAAACTCAGACCGTGCAGGCATTTGGAATACTCAATGAAACGGTAAAGGCGGATTCACCAGCCTATGGCATACCACATCCAGGGATGGTGATGGTGGATGCTGAAGGTGCTGTAGTTTTCAAGCGAGCACTTCCAAGCTATCGAGATCGACCCGACGTAGAGGAAATAATCTCGGCGATCGGAACCGATGACAGTGACTCAGAGATGCCAGAAGATTAACTGCCTTCATGGAATGTTGACTATAGGGACCAAACATTGCATTTGATGTGGGTCCTCTCGTCTTCATCAATTGTTAATGCCGGACAGGAACGACGTTGAATTGATTGTTGTACTCAGAATGCTGTTGCTGAGCGCTGGTGCTTTGCTCAGTATAGGATGTGGCGCGCTGATAAATAATGTCACATCTGGATTAGCGGACGACCTCACTACCGCAGTCTTGTCTTCGGAGGATATTAAGGTGGTGGAGGAGGGACTTCCTTCCTACTTGATTTTGGTGGATTCGTTTGTTCAAGGGGACCAACCAAGTGCTGACTTGCTTCTTGGTGCAGCCGTATTGAACGGATCCTATGCCACTGCCTTCGTTGAAGATGCAAGCAGACAGAAACACTTTGCTCTTAAGGCATTTGACTATGCACAGCAAGCCACTTGTATGAAAATCGCGAATCTGTGTGCGGCAAAAAAACAGGACTTTAAGGATTTTGAGTCCAGAGTTCAATCGATCAAGTTGAAGGACATTGAAACCCTCTACGTATTTGGCACTTCCTGGGCGACATACATTCAGACGCACAGTGACGATTGGGAGGCAGTTGCTGAATTGAGCCACGTCAAGGTCCTAATGCAACATGTACTGGACCTGGATGAGACGCACGAGCAAGGAGCGTCGCACATGTATATGGGTGTTTTCGAAACTCTGTTCCCACCGTCAATGGGTGGGAAACCTGAGAAAGGAAGGGAACATTTTGAACGCGCAATCACACTAAGTGAGGGACGAAACCTGTACGCCAAAGTTTTATTGGCTGAGAGCTATGCTCGATTGGTCTACGATCGCGAACTTCATGATCGATTGGTTGAAGAGATCTTGAATTCAAGTCCAAAAGCCGGAGACTTTACCCTTCAGAACATTCTGGCTCAGCAACTGGCGGAAGAACTAAAAAACAGTGCAGACGAATATTTTTAAAACCCTTGGATTCATAGCTCTTGTGTCCTTCAGTTGTGTAGGGCACGCAACTGAGTTCAAATTGGCGACCTTATCCCCTAACGGGTCTTCGTGGATGAACAACCTCCGCTCTGCGGCGGATGAAATTGGCGAAAAAACTGACGGTCGTGTCTCCTTTAAGTTCTACGGCGGTGGTGTTATGGGTGACGACAATGTAGTGCTCAGAAAAATCAGAGCAAGGCAACTACATGGAGGAATCGTCCAAACTGGACCTTTAAGCAATCAAGTACCGGTAGTAAGTCTTTACAACCTTCCCATGAAATTTCAATCATTTGAGGAGATCAAGGCTGTCCGTTCTAAGTACGACGAAACGTTGATTACAGCCTTGCGAGACAGAGGTTTTGAGACGTTAGGGATTCCTGGTTTGGGATTTGCATACGCGCTGAGCACCAAGGAAGCACAGTCTTTAAAGAAAGCGAGGAACTTAAAAATTTGGGTTCCAAAAGGTGATCGTCTTTCAGCTCGAATCCTGAACTCGTTTGGCATCAATGCGGTGCCTCTCTCTCCTGTCGATGTCCTTACAGGCTTGCAAACCGGCCTGATCGACACGATAGCTGCGCCCCCTGTTAGTGTTGTAGCTTTGCAGTGGCATACTCAAGTCAGTTACCTTGTAGACATACCTTTCATGTATATCTACAGTTTGTTCATCGTCGACTCACGAAGATTCAACCAACTAAGCCAGGAAGATCAGGAAGTTGTTCGCGACGTTTTTAAAGCAGCAGTTGCACTATCTGAAGCGCAGAACATTAAGGATCACCAAGAAACTTGGGAAGTTCTTGTCAGTAGAGGTATTGAGATATTGACCCCAAATGCAGCCGAGCGAAAGGATTGGCAATTAGTTGCTTCAGCCGGTAGGCAGAGTTGGGTAGATAACGGCATTGTTCCAGAAGATGTCTACGAGGGGATGACGAACATTCTCGACGAGGTTAGAGCAAACTGACCTTTGGTGCCATTGACCGTTTTCTGCAGAATGTAGAGACAGGTCTATTAGTCAGTATTTTTGGCGCGATGCTTGGCGTTGCGGTTTTCCAAATCGTCGCTCGAAACTTTTTCGATGCTGGATTTGCGGCCGGTGACGAGCTTGTAAGAATGGCCGTACTGTGGCTGACTATGGTAGGTTCCATGGCTGCAGCACGAGAGAAAAAGCACATCCGCATAGATGTGCTGGAACGGTTTCTACCAGTTATGTTGCAAACTGTGATAGATCGCCTGGTCTGCCTAGCAACCGCGCTAGTCTGTGCAGGGATAGGCTATTTCTCAATCACGTTCATTCAGTGGGAGATCATGGATGGTTCGGTCGGCGTAGGTGCTATACCGGCATGGATATTGGAACTAATCATCCCCATTAGCGCTTTTATGATGGCTATGCGCTACGGTTTACATTCGATTTTTAGTCAGAAGCGAGAATCGTCGTGATCGCGTGGTTAGGTATTGGAGTCGTGATCGCGCTGGCTGCGCTCGGTGCACCTATCTTCGCTGTTGTTGTGGTGGCCACGGCGCTCGGTTTCTATTTAGCAGGGATCGATCTGACTGTCATCGTCATCGAGATTTACCGAATAGCCGATACACCTTTGCTAGTTTCCTTACCGCTATTCACCTTCGCTGGTTACCTTCTCTCTGAGACCCAAACTTCTCAGAGACTAATGAATGTGACCACATCCTTGTTCGGATGGATGCCAGCTGGGCTCGCAATCGTTGGTTTTGTAGCCTGCGCGATTTTCACTGCCCTCACAGGTGCGTCAGGTGTAACCATCGTGGCACTGGGAGCACTCCTTCTGCCGATGCTAAGGAAAGCTGGCTACTCTCAATCGTACAGCTTGGGGTTGGTCACCTCATCGGGTAGTTTGGGCCTCTTAATCGTCCCATCTATTCCATTGATCCTCTACGGGATCATTGCACAGCAAGTTCAGGTTGGTGAACCGTTCACCATTCCTCAGCTATTCATTGCCGGTTTGGTGCCTTGTCTCCTAATGCTCATTGCTTTATCTGCGTGGACGATATGGAAACATGGAAATGTAGAACGAATCGCGTTTTCATGGAAGAATGTTGGTAGGTCTTTACTCGCCGCAAAGTGGGAAATACCATTGCCTTTCATAGTCTTATTGTCAATCTACACCGGTGTTCTGGCGATTTCCGAAGCTGCAGCGCTAACCGCACTCTACGTATTAGTCGTGGAAGTATTTGTCCTGAAGGAGCTCAAACTAACCGAATTGCCGCGCGTGATTAGAGAGACCATGATGATGGTCGGGAGTATTCTGTTAATACTTGGATGTGCGCTTGCTCTGACCAATTACTTCGTAGACGCGCAGGTTCCACAGAAGATCTTTAACACCATCAATGCAACGGTTGATAATCCTCTTGTATTTCTAATCCTGCTGAATCTATTTCTGTTGCTACTGGGGGCATTGTTAGATATATTTTCGGTAGTCGTGATCATGGTTCCTCTGATACTTCCGGTCGCGGTTGCATTTGGCATCCATCCTTTGCATCTCGGTGTAATCATGATGGCTAATCTGCAGATTGGTTACTTTACACCTCCAATAGGTATGAATCTCTTCATAGCAAGTTATCGATTTGACCGACCGATCGTCGAGTTGTATCGAGCATGCTTACCATTTATGGTTGTATTGATGGGAGTTTTGATGTTAATTACTTATGTGCCGTTCTTATCGCTTTGGTTTCTTGAGTTAGGTTGATTCTCCTGTGTTACGGAAATGTCTGTTTCCCGTCGCTGGCTATGGGACTAGGTTTTTACCAGCAACCAAGGTCATGCCCAAGGAGATGCTACCCATATTGGATAAGCCATTGGTCCAGTATGGTATTGAAGAGGCAGCGGAGGCAGGCTTAAACCAAATCTGCTTCGTGACCGGTCAAGCCAAGCGCGCCATTGAAGATCACTTTGACCGAAATATGGAGTTGGATGATCACTTGGCGGGAACTGAACGAGCGAACACATTACTTTCGCTCAATGAATTGATCACGGGTTGCCAGTTCACGTATACGCGTCAAGCAGAGCAGCTAGGGCTTGGCCATGCAATTAAAGTTGGCGAATCTTTGATTGGCAATGAGCCTTTTGGCGTTGTGCTACCCGACGATTTTTGTATCGGCAACGACGTGGGCGTAATGAGTCAACTCAAGTCGATTTTTCAAGAACATCAGTGCACCGTCATAGCAGTAGAGGAAGTGCCCATGGATCGGACGGCGAGCTATGGGATCATTCACGGCCATCAGATCTCCTCAAGTCTATATGAAGTAGAGAAGTTGGTGGAAAAACCCGCACCAGAATCCGCACCAAGTAACATTGCCGTAATTGGAAGATACATTCTTAGCCCTGAAGTCTTTGGCGAGTTGGCAACCATCAATAAGGGTGTAGGGGGAGAGTACCAGCTCACGGATGCAATCTCGAACTTAGCGCAAAATTCCCGCGTACTTGCCTTGAAATTTGACGGTTGTCGATTCGATTGTGGCTCGCTTGCCGGATTTGTAGCGGCGACCAACTATTCGTTCAGGTGTCGATTTGGGACCGCACCTCCCTAGTAAGATGTCTACCTTGTAGCGTAATCAGGACCACAACTTTGTACCTCTTTGAGTCAGGTGGAATCCTGATGTACCCCATTCTGCTTTGTAGTGTCGTCGTGACTGCAGTAATTATCAATCGGTTGATAGTACTAAGACAGAAAGTCATCGCGCCTCCAGAGATTGTGCAATCCCTTGCTAGTCGAGATTTGATTTTGTCGTCGACCAATGTGAGCCACGAGAATTTGAATACCTCCCCTTTGGGCCGGATACTTCAGGCAGGTATTGCTCAAAGTGATCATGGCCTAGATGCCGTACGCATCGCTATGGAGGAAACTGCTAGCGAGGAAATCCACCATTTTGAACGGTTCTTGACAACCCTAGGTTCTATCGCCTCAGTGGCGCCACTGCTAGGTTTACTTGGAACCGTGTTTGGGATGATTGAGGTATTCGCAACGCTTCAGGAGGAGGGTATAGGTGACCCATCCATATTCTCTGGTGGCATCGCAGAAGCGCTTCTGACCACTGCTTTCGGTCTATCCGTAGCGATTCCTTCTCTACTCTGTCATCGGTACTTTCAACGAAGAATCGATGTATTGAGTGTGCAACTTGAGAAACAAGGGAGGCTATTCCTAGAAAACTCACAGACATCAAGTGCATCCGCATGAATTTCCATGCACGTAGGGTAGAAACTGCGACTGTTGAAATCACGCCACTTATCGATGTGGTTTTCATCCTGTTAATCTTCTTTATGGTGACAAGCACTTTTGTGACGAATTCACAATTGGAAATAACACTCCCAGAATCAACGAACACGATTGAACCTCAAATTCAGGATGCCATTGATGTCTTTATCGATAGCGAGGGTAGATTTTCAGTGGGTGGCGGTGTGCCACAATTAACTACCCAGTTAGCAGTCATGGAACAGATAGGTAATGTATCCAAGTCTATTGAGGACCCAACGATAATGGTGCACGCGGACGGAGAAACGAGACATCAGGCGATTGTGCATGTGTTGAGTGCGTTATCAGAATTGAAAGTTGAAAAAGTTCACTTGGTTTCTTCGCAAACCACACGTTCTTCACCGGTCGATTAGTCAACCCGTATTTGCCAACGGCATCTAATGGCACAACATCAAGATCTAGCGATTTTTAAACGTTTACTCGGATATGTCCGAGGAATGGGCTGGTACTTTGCACTGGCAATCATCGGTTATCTGCTAGCTGCTGAAGCGGAGATTTTGTTCGCACAGACTTTAGGAAATCTAGTCGATACGTTTGAGTCCTCGGGTACTGAGACGAATCAGGCCCAGCGCGCAGTCTGGATGCCTAATTTCATCGAAATGATCACCTGGGAACCGATTATTAAGTTTCCAGTATTGATTTTGGCCATCGCCATTGTTCGGGCCGCAGGAGCCGTGTCTGGGGAATTCCTGCTCTCTAGAGTGTCCTTCCATGTTGTGCACTCTGTGCGATGTGATTTATTTGACCGATTACTGGTTCTCCCAAGTTCTTACTTTGATCGGAATAAACAAGGCAATCTTTCTAATCTGCTGACCGACAGCGCGTCGAACCTGCGCGATACAACTACGGATGTATTGAAAATCGCGATCCAGGATGGTGTCAAGCTCCTGTTGATCTTCCTAGCTCTGATTGCACTTAATCTGCTTCTTACTGTAGTTTGGCTAGTGTTTGCCCCACTGGTGTGGTTGATCGTTCACTATGCCTCTCGACGTTTTCGACAGATCAGTCGCAATATTCAAGATTCAATGGGAGATGTGACGCATCTTGGGCAGGAAACGGTAAATGCGTTCAAGATTATTCGATCCTTCGGTGCTGTCGATCAGGAAAAGAGCAGGTTTCACGACGCTAGCAATCAGAATCGTAAACAGCACCTAAAGATGATTGCTACCAAAGCATCAAGCACACAGTTTATTCAGTTGCTGATTGCTGTAGCGCTCGGGTTGTTAGTTGCGGTGCTTTTCATTCCCGAAATTGCAGGTGAGATGTCCTCAGGTGATCTCGTGCAATACATTCTCTTGACGGGTCTCTTGGCGAATCCAATCAAGCGTTTGTCTGACTTGAACTCGAGACTGCAACGTGGTCTGGCAGCTGCGGAAAAAATATTCCAGCAGATTGACCAAGAAGCAGAGCAGGACAACGGCAAATTTGTCTCAGATCATGTCGAAGGTCGACTGGAATTTAAGAACGTTTCGTTTCATTACAGCGAGAACGGACCTGAAGTACTGCATGACTTCAGCTTGGAGATTCAGCCTGGCGAGACCATTGGCATCGTGGGGTCGTCAGGCAGTGGTAAAACCACGGTAACAGAGTTGCTTCTGGGTTTCTACAAAGCCCAACGAGGACAAATTCTGCTGGATGGTCGTCCCATTGAGGACTATACAAAACAGAATCTCCGACATCACATCGGGGTGGTCAGTCAGGATGTCTACTTATTCAATACGACTCTTCGCGAAAACATTGCCTTTGGAGAATTGGCTCATGTCGAAAGCAAACGACTCGACGAAGCGATACGACGAGCGAGGGTAGATGAGTTTCTTCCAAATTTAGCAGAAGGTCTGGATACGGTTGTTGGGGACCGAGGCAGCAAGTTATCGGTAGGTCAACGCCAACGGGTAGCGATTGCTCGCGCGTTTCTTAAGGACGCTCCGATTTTGATTCTCGACGAAGCAACATCTGCATTGGATGCAGAATCGGAAGGATACCTTCAAGAAGCATTATCGGAGGTGGTACACCGCCGTACGACACTTATGATCGCGCATCAGTTGTCAACGGTAGTAAATGCAGATAGGATCATTGTGCTTGAGCGCGGTCGTATCGTTGAAAATGGCACTCACCAAGAATTGCTTGAGCAACATGGTCGTTACTCTAGTCTCTACCATCATCAACACTCTGATGACGAACGAATTGAATCTAAGGCAAGAGCTCGTGCAACCGTCAAGGTGTACGAACCGCATGACTTGAACTCCAAGCTCGTGAGTGCTTGGTACAGTAACAAGCGTTGGTTGTGGGTACTCCGTCCTCTTTCGTGGATATTTAGGCTGATAGTCGAGAGACGTCACCTGCGCTACCTTAAGGGTGAAGAGGAAGTTTGGCGAGCACCTGTTCCGGTTATCGTAGTCGGCAATATCTCTGTAGGTGGGACTGGTAAGACACCACTTACCATTTGGTTGGCTGAATGGTTTACCTCTCAAGGCAAGAAAGTTGGGATCGTGAGCAGAGGCTATCCAGGAAAGGGTCCATTTCCTCAGCAAGTGACTTCAGATTCAAGCGTTGCTGAAGTAGGGGACGAAGCACCATTCTTGGCGCAGCGCACTCAGTGTCCTGTGGTTGTGGATAGAAATAGAGTCAGCGCTATTAAGATGCTGATGGATGAATTCGACGTAAATCTCATCTTATCTGACGATGGTCTACAGCACTACGAGATGGCACGAGATATCGAAATAGCCGTGGTAGATGGTACACGAGGACTCGGTAACGCGCAACTACTGCCTTCTGGGCCATTAAGGGAACCGAAGAAACGACTGAATACAGTGGATTGGGTGGTCGCAAATTCACAACCTACTAATTTGGTTGATGACGAGTCGGTCATGCATATGACAGCACAAGCATTCGTCAATGTCTACTCACAAGAGGAACTATCCATTGAAGATTGGAAACGAAGATTTCGAGGACAGGTTCAGGCTTATGCAGGGTTAGGTAATCCAAGGCGATTTCAAAGAACACTGGAATCACTTGGGATTGAAGCGAACATTCATTTATTCGCAGATCATGTGACATACCACAACAGTGATTTCCAACTCAGAACGGACGACGTTGTTGTAATAACTGAGAAGGATTGGCGGAAAATAAGAGCTTTAGCACTATCTAGCCGCGAAGTTTGGTTTCTGAGAATTGGTGTCACATTTGATCAGTCAGTCGATCAACGTTTGCACATTCTCTGTCGAGAGCACGGAATCCTTGACTAGAGATTAGCCGGTTTACGCATGAGCTATCCATTCAGAGTAGTCATACCCGCTCGGTATCAATCTACTCGACTACCAGGTAAACCATTGATTGAGTTAGCCGGAAAGCCTATGGTTCAGCGGGTCGTTGAACAGGCGCTCCAGTCCAGCGCGATGCAAACAATCGTTGCTACTGATGATGTTCGTATAGAACAATGCTTGAAAGCACTGAACTACGACTGTATTTTGACCTCAACGGATCATCGCTCGGGTTCGGACAGAATTGAAGAAGTGACTCAGGTGTTAAGCCTTAAGCCCGAAGATGTGGTCGTTAATGTTCAAGGAGATGAACCTCTCATTCCTCCGAGAGTGATTGATCAGGTCGCATCGTTGTTGTTCGAAAAGGAGGCTTGCGCTGTTGCAACTCTATATGAATCAATTACTGATGGGGGAGACTTCTCGAACCCAAATGTGGTGAAAGTAGTAGTGTCAGAAGAAAGGGACGCACTATATTTCTCGAGAGCTCCGATTCCTTGGGATCGAGATGGATTTGCAGAAACGATTCCTAACCACTTGGCATCCTCTGGTAAGAGGCATATCGGTATCTATGCCTATCGAGTTTCGGCACTTCGTGAATTTGTAAAGCTTCCGCCAAGCGTGCTAGAAAAAACTGAATCCTTGGAACAGCTTCGTTTCCTATCAAATGGCTATTCCATAGCTATTGCTGAGGCAGAAGAGAAAGTGCCTGGTGGCGTGGACACTCCGGCAGATGCTACCTACGTCGAAGAGCTACTCATTTCCAAGGGTAAATCGAAGTAGATATAGCTTTGCAACGCTTCAAGGATCATTCTTGGTCTACTGATACTGCACAACCGTTCCAGCTCGTTGAAAATTACCTGAGTACAAATTCAGCAAATCGATTACTCGAGCATTGCTTAATGGAAATTCCTTGGCAAAATGAGCACGTTCAGATGTTCGGAAAAGTGCATGTTGCACCCCGACTGTCATGTTCCATCGCTCAGGATGGTTTGGTGTATCGATACAAAGGAAGTCAAGGTCAGACTATACCTTTTACCATTGAGCTTGAAGATATTCGCAAGCAACTTGCCGAGGATTTTCAGACGGGATTTAACTTTGTACTCGCCAATTACTACCGGAACGGGAATGACTACGTGGGGTGGCATCGAGACAATGAGCGAGATCTTCTACATCGAGGAACCATTGTTTCGTTGAGTTTGGGTGCTTCTAGAACCTTTCGTTTTCGTGATCGAACATCGCATCGCACTGCATCGATGCTCCTTAGTCATGGAGATCTTCTTTTGATGAATGGTGACTGTCAAGAGCGATTTGACCATACGTTGGCACGGACTCGTCGTGCGGTCGGCGAACGTGTGAGCTTGTCATTTCGACGCGTGCTAAATTGAAGATTTTCGAAAATGCTGACCTGTTATCTCACAACAGTCTGCGATTTCAGAGTAATGTAGATGAACTGGTGGTTGTTGAGGATTATGAAGACCTAGCGGCTGCGTTCGATTGTGCCGACCCAGTTCACATTTTGGGAGAGGGGACGAATTCGGTCTTGATGCCACACGTACGCGGCCGGGTCGTGGAAATGGCTATTCGTGGCATTAGGGTTATACATGACTCCAATCAAGGAGTTCTGGTTCATGTCGCCGCGTCGGAGAACTGGCACGAGGTTGTCCGTTATACCTTGGGACAAGGCATCCATGGACTCGAAAATCTATCGCTTATTCCGGGATCGGTTGGAGCAGCACCATATCAAAATATTGGTGCGTACGGGGTCGAACTGCACGAAGTTCTTGAGTCGGTTCAGGTGTACGATCGAAATCAAGGTGACATTAAGCGGTTAAACAACACCGACTGCCAATTTGGGTACCGCGACAGTATCTTTCGACGCGATTCAGAGAACAGATATGTGATTCTGAACATCACCCTTCGTCTTGGAAGGCACAAGTTAAGGACCGGCTATAAAGACTTAGAACGAAGTCTCAAAGGAGTCTCGGATAGCTCCTTAACGCCAGTGCAGGTGTCCGAGGCCGTGATCAGATTAAGGAGAAGGAAACTCCCAAGCCTAAAGCGATTTCCCAACGTCGGGAGCGTATTCAAGAATCCCGTGATTTCCAGGCAACATGCGATGGATTTAAATCGAGAAATCGGCGTTCCGATGTACTCAACACCAACTGGGACTAAAGTTTCCGCAGCCTATTTGATCGATTGCTCTGGTTGGAAAGGTAAGCAGATCTCAGGCATACTCATCTGGCCTCGCCAACCATTGGTATTTGTCAATCAGAGTTCGAAAGCAACTGGCATAGAGTTCCTGCAAGTCGCTAATCAAGTCCGAGAGGACATCTACAGCAAGTTCCAGGTTCCGCTTGAAATGGAACCCGTGGTACTAGGTGATGTGAACTAACCCGCCTGTTTCTTCCTTCGCGCTCTCGGATCATTCGCCGCCCGAACGATTGAGGGTGATTTGTTCGCCACCGGTTTTGGCTGTTGTACTTGCTCACTGTCAACTGATTTCTGTTTAGGAGAACTTTGAGGTTGTTCTGCTGGTACAGATTGATTGACTGATTCAGATTTTGCCTTTCTCGGTTGCACGGCTCGCTTAGATGAAGTGTCGCCGTCGGTACCCTTCGTTTTTGGTTGTTCGTCAGCGTGGGTATTTAGAAGATCAGGATGTGTTCGTGGTCGATCTTGCGAGTGATCCGCTACAGTTGATTCAGCTTGCTTAGATTGTTGTTGAGACCTCTGTTCTCGTGTCTGTTTCTTCCCTACATTGGCAGATTCGACTTCATGCACAGATTCTTCTTTAGGCTGCTCTGCTTTCTTGGACCGATTTGCCCGAGGTCTATCGTTAGATCGTTTAGGACGTGCTGATCGTTTTGTTGTCTGCGATTGACCTTTTTCAGAGACGCGCTTCGAGTCGTTTGCATTCTCTTTAAGGTCTGAGTCTTTCGAGCTTCGATTTTGCTCCTGACTCTGCGCTTGGTTACCCCTACGTTGATTGCCGGAAGCTTGTCTTGAATTTGATTTAGCGACTTCAGATTCTTTTCTTGGTGATCTAGCCTGTTTTGGTTGAGAAGGCTTCTTCTGCGAATTCGCATTAGTTTGCTCACGTTTTTGCGACTTGGACTTTTGAGCGTTCTTCGGAGAACTTGCTTGACTCTTGTTTCGTCCGTTTTGCTTCGAGTTTCGTTGCTTGCTAGAACGTTTACCGTTTTCTGAACGACGTCCAGCATTTTCCGTTCTGTTCTGCTTTGATCGACTACCTGCCTTCTTATTTCTCGATTTCTGGCCCTTCTTAGTTTTCTGTGTCTCAACACCGAAGAGAGACAGTAGTTTTGCCCACACTCTGGCAAGCAATGTTTGTTTGACGCTAGAACGTCTCCTTGAGCGCTTGCGAGGCTTCTGCGTGCTCTTCTGTTCTGACTTGGAAGAGACCGAAGTAAGGGTCACTATCGGTTCTTGCGGTTTAGGTGGAGTCGGAGCTCCGCGATTTTGGTACTCATTGGACCCGTTTCGATGCAATCCATGAGTCACGACTTGAGTGCCTTGTTGATTTCTCTCGCCGTAATAAACAGTGAACTTAGTATCGGTCATGTCGAGTGACCGATTTGGTTGCAATCGTATGGAAACACCTGTCATCGATTCGAGCTGTGCTAAGCTCTCACTTTCCTTGTTTTGTAGTTCCATACCGACATCATGAGGTAAACGTACATCGACCGATGTGCCAGAAGTACCGCCATTGCTCATGAGAATTTGTTCAAGCCGTCGAATGATTTGCCAAACACTTGAATATGTCGACCGAACCATACCCATACCAGAGCATGTTGGGCATTCTTTGAAATCCGTATCGTAGATTGATCGTCCTATGCGTTGTCGTTGAATTTCCATCAGACCAAATTCTGAGATAGGACAAAAGTTCGTGTTGGCTCTATCTTGGCTCAGCATTTCTTCTACTTTCTGCTCAACCTTTTTCGATTGCGCGTCATCCATGTCGATGAAATCGACCACAATCAAGCCACCGAGGTCTCGGAAGATGAGTTGCTTCACCAACTCTTCTGCAGCTTCTAAATTGGTAATTAGCGCGGTATCTGCAAAACTCCCATGTCCTCTGGTTCTATACGAATTCACGTCCACGCTAGTGAGTGCCTCAGTGGGATCAATGGAGATACTTCCACCTGAGGGCAAGCTAACTTCGCGTTCGTAGCACGCGGCTATTTTTTGTTCGACAACGAATCTATCAAAAATGGGTTTTTTATCTGAGTAACGCTTTATCTTGGGTACTAGATCAGGATAGAACTCCTTTGCATGTTTAACTGCAAGGTGGTAAAACCTTTCATCATCTATTTGCATCTCTGTGACGTCGCGATGAAATTTATCGCGGAACAATCGATGGATCAGATCATTGTCTCTGTAGATCAGAGACGGCGCTACCACCGCAACATTGTCTTGTGCTTTCTTGATAGCCCCCCACAGATGTACAAGGTGATCCACTTCCTGTTGTATATCGTTTTGTTTGGCATCCCTGGCTGAAGTACGGAGGATGATTCCGTGATTGTCAGGAATCTTCAGGTTGGCAGTGATGTTTTCCAGTCTCGAACGAGAGGAGTTCTGGACTGCTCGTGAAATGGTTCGAGAAGGACTACCGGGCTTGAGAACGACGTTGCGCCCCGCGATCGAGACCTGCGTAGAAAGTGCAGCTCCCTTGGTTCCTCGAGGTTCTTTATCGACTTGGACAAGAATCTGTTGACCTTCTCGCAACTGCGTCGCCAGATTTGCTTGATCTGAGTCTGAATCAGACTCGCTTAAGTCTTTGTTTGCCGACCGCTTGAACGACAACATTCCCTGTCGCTCAATGCCGATGTCTACAAAAGCACACTCCAGGCTCGTGTTGATCGCCTGTACTTTACCTTTGTAGATGTTTCTTAGTGCACTCTCCTGTCCAACTTGCTCGATTTCAAATCCGCTAAGTTGTGAGCCTTGCGTATATGCGATGCGAATCGCGTTCGAATAGGTTGCGTTGATGAGAATTCGTTTTATTGCCACTGCCATACCTCATGTATTGATGAAGTACGGTTAAGAAGCTTGTCTTCCGTACAGTCATACGAGTGAAAGAGTTCTTCACTCGAGTGTTGATCGTGGTAGACCGGAGTCTATCAGGTGTCCAAAAAATAATGGACGACAAGAAAAAAAGTAGATGTATCAATTGACTACCGCATTGCGTAAGGCAAGCTTGCGGTGAATAACTATTAACCATTCTGTTCTTAACCATACTGTGGTTGATTCTGGCCATCATCCCTCGTCAATCTGGGGAGGAAGGAGCGCTGAAAGCAATCCTTCTTCTACGTGAATTAGCTCTGCACGTTCAGAGTATCGCGTCAAAAATTTGCGAATTTTGTGTCGCAATTGTCGCAGTGATAGGTCCATTAAAGGATCTGCACTCCTCATATCATCGGTACTAAATCAGTACACATTCTCGTATGGGAGTACCTTTAACCCAGATGCTGTGATTGGATGTTGGTACAGAAATAACAAAAATTGGAGATGAAATTTCGATTCCAAACTTATTTGAAAGCATTCTCCAACTAAGATTTTAGCATAAATTCAGCGATTTAGTACACCAATCTTCAATTTGCCCACTCCCTCAGTCCGTTACGTCAAGTACGAGCCTCTTGAATCTCAACGCTTAGACAATTTCCTAATCGGAATTCTCAAAAGTGTTCCAAGAAGCCGAATCTATCGGATCATCCGAAAAGGAGAAGTTCGGGTGAACAGTGGTCGAAAGAAAGCTAGTTACCAACTTCGACAGGGGGATCTTATTCGGGTACCACCGGTTTTTACAACAGAAAATCCGGCAGTGAAAGTGCCGCACGGTGTGTGTGAACTGATAGAAGCGTCGACTATTTATGAATCGACCGATCTTCGAGTACTTGATAAGCCCGAGGGTATTCCGGTTCATGCTGGAACCGGTTCCTCGTTTGGGTGTATTGAGGCAGTTAATCAAATGGATGGAGACAACGTTTCTTACTTGTGCCATCGACTGGATAAAGACACTTCCGGTGTTCTACTGATCGCAAAGAACAAGGAAGCAATGCGAACCTATCAGACGTACTTTCGCGAATCAAATGTTCAAAAAAGATACGTTGGGCTTGTTAGGGGCTGTTGGTCAACATTAGCGAGTGAGGATCTCGTCGTTAGTGAGCCGCTTACCAGATATCACCTGGAAAATGGCGAAAGGCGCGTGAAGGTGGACGCGAGCGGGAAAAAGAGTGAAACACTCATCAGGCTGCTTCAAGTAAGTGATCACGTTTCTCTGTTGGAGTTTCAGCCAGTGACCGGCAGAACCCACCAGATTCGGGTTCACGCCCAGTACCTCGGGCACGCGTTATTAGGCGATCAGAAATATGCCAATGATCGAGTTGCCAACTTATCTCCACGACTTATGCTTCACGCCAGCGAGTTGGAACTACCGAATGGATTGAAGTTTCAGGCACCATTGCCGAGTGAGTTTGGTCAAGTGTGGAAGAACCTTACTCGAGAGGATTTATCCCTACCGTTCTAAGTGCACGGCACAGCTTGATTAAAGGGAGTCCAATGATTGCTGACGGATCCGATGATTTGACAGATTCAAAGAGCATCGAGCCGCGACTTTCGGACTTAACCGCGCCAGCACAGTCCAAAGGTGAATCTAGGATAACGTAATGCTTGATTTCAGATATCGTCAGTTTCCGAAATTGAATCTCGACGATTTCAGAATCTACTACCTCCTCCACACCAAGTCGGTAGACCGAAAATGCCGTGTATAAATTCATCTGTCGGCCGGAGGCTTGCTCGAGTTGGTTCACTGCATTCACCACCGTTCCAGGTTTACCAACTGGCTTTCTATCGACGGCTGCAACTTGGTCAGCACCAATCACGATCGCATCTCTTCGAATGCTTGCCACCGCAGCAGCTTTCGCCGATGCCAGACGGATTGCCAGAGCTTGTGGAAGTTCGTTTAGCTGCGGAGTCTCGTCCACAGGTTGTTTCATGACGCTGAACTCAATTCCGAGAGTTTTTAGTTGCTCTTGCCGATATTTGGATGTGCTCGCAAGAATGAGCTCAGGTTTTGCCATGATTATTGCTACTGCAGTAGCTCCATTTCAACCGTTATGAATTAGTGCGAACTATGTTAATCACGCCACATTTACAAGCTAGAGCAGAGCGTAGTTGGACTGGATCTATCGCTTTGAGTGAATTTACTCGACTCCAGTCTGAGTTCCAACAACCAGAGAAGGCCAAAGTAGACGTCAGCCTTGATTTTTTCATGGATGATGAGCGTCGCATACGAATGAAGGGTGGTATCAAAGTAGACGGAGACCTTGTGTGTCAAAGGTGTCTGAACAGTCTGAAAACGACTCTCGAAATTGAAATCGATGTCTGCATTCTGTATACATCCGTGCGAAAGCGAATCGACACCGGAGATCTAGATGTGATCGAATGTGAAAAAGGCCCTATCCATATCGTAAATCTCATTGAAGACGATCTTCTCCTAGGGATTCCTTGGAAAGCTTGTACGACGGATGCTGAGTGTTTGGAAGACACCAAGAACATTTCAGAATTCCAGTCCGAAAGTAAGGTAGGAATAACCCGACCATTTAAAGATTTGGGGAAGCTACTTCTGAAGGGGAAGTAGTCGATCGCGGAAATCTCTTCGTTCATCTGGCGGTTCCATGCGGAGGATTTCCGAGCTGGAACATGCTTACAGCACCGTCTAGCTCAAATTTCTAAAATCTATTCACCATTTTCTTGGCGAATTAGGAGCATAGACGTTGGCAGTACAAAAAAGCAAGGTCTCACGAGCAAATCGAGATCATCGTCGTGCCCACGATAAGATGAAAAAAGCCACCCTGTCAGCTGATCCTACTACCGGGGAGACACATCGTCGACATCACATTACCGAAGGTGGTTTTTACCGCGGTAAGCACATGATTGACATCGTCAGTGGCTCAGGGTCCGAGGAAGACTAACGACTAATCGTTCGGTCTACCTGACTTGCGGTGATTAATCTCGAACTTTTTACAAGTAAGTTCGTATCCGTTAAATTTGCCTAATTTGAGATCGTCTTATCTATGGCAGTAGGTTTTTTATTTCCTGGACAAGGGTCGCAGCAAGTTGGTATGTTGCAAGACTTTCAGTCCACTTCCCCAATCTTCAATGAGCGAATTCAGGAGGCTTCTGCTGTTCTAGGCGAAGACTTAGGTGTTCTGATCAACGAAGGACCGGCAGAACGTTTGAATCAGACTGAAATCACACAACCCGCATTGTTGTGTCTTTCAGTTGCACTTTTTGAATACTGGTTGTCTGAAGGGGGATCTGAACCGGTTGCAGTTGCGGGCCATAGTCTTGGTGAATATTCCGCATTGACTGCAGTAGGCGTGTTCAATTTTTCGGATGCAGTCAAGCTGGTCAATGAACGGGGCAAGATCATGCAGTCTGCCGTTCCCGTCGGTACCGGAGGTATGGCAGCAGTAGTCGGGCTTGCAATCAAGGATATTGAATCCGCGTGTGAGGCAATCGACGAAGTTGTAGCTCCAGCCAATATCAATACCGATACTCAAGTTGTCATCGCAGGAACGACGGCTGGCATTGAGAAAGCAACTGACGCACTCAAGGAGCACGGCGCTAAACGAGTCATTCCGTTAGCTGTGAGTGTACCTTCCCATTCTGTCCTGATGGAGCCTACCATGGAAGGCGTTGCCGAGTTGCTAGATTCTGTGACGATTAACACTCCTAAAGTACCGGTGTATCAGAATGTCGATGCTTCTCCTTATCAGGACATCGAATCGATTCGTAAGAATTTGATTGCTCAGCTTTATTCACCAGTACGTTGGAGAGATACATTCAGCAATATGGTCAGTGCTGGGTGCGACATTTTTTTTGAGTGTGGTCCTGGGCGAGTACTGTCTGGTATTGCACGTCAAATCGATAGGTCGGCAACCACTACGAGTCTTGGCACTCTTGAGAACTTTCAATCAGCGTTGGGATAGGCCGAGATGGCTGATATTAAAACTGCGGTTGTGACCGGTGCGAGCCGCGGCATTGGTGCGGCAATCGCACAGCAGCTCGTCAAAGATGGTTGCTACGTGATCGGTTCGGCGACGAGTGAATCTGGGGTCGAAAAAATCGGTGAAGCGCTGAGGGATTCGGGCACAGGTGTTGTACTAGACCTTTCAAATGTGGACTCAATTGCTCAATCTATCGAGCAGATAGAAGCTACAGGCAAAGAAATATCCATTCTCGTCAATAACGCCGGTGCCACTCAGGACAATCTGTTTATGCGAATGAAGGAAGAAGATTGGTCCAGGGTTATTGAGATAAATCTGAACTCTGTCTATCGGATTTCGAAGCCTTTCATTCGTGGCATGATGAGAAATAGGTGGGGTCGTATCATCAATGTAGGATCCGTCGTAGCTCGTGGCGGCAATCCTGGCCAGACCAACTATGTAGCTGCAAAAGCGGGAATAGAAGGATTTACACGAGCTCTTGCTGCCGAAGTTGGAAGTAGAAACATTACCGTCAACTGTGTCGCGCCTGGTTACATAAAAACCGACATGACAGCCGATCTTTCAGACTCTATCGTCGAGAACATGCTGTCTCGAATTCCATTGGGACGACAAGGAGATCCTGCCGAAGTGGCGGAGACCGTGTCTTTCTTAGCTAGTGAAGCCGCTTCCTACATCACGGGCCAGACAATCCATGTCAATGGTGGGATGTACTTCGGCTAAAAGAACAGTCTCTAGCTTTCACAATCTAAAATACACGGCTATCTCAAACCTTGTCCAAAGTGTTGGTACTCAATCTCTTTGCGAAATTGGGAAAGGTATTGAGGTAAACGGATGTGCTCCGATGTTTCAAATAGTTTGCGATGTCGGCACACTTCTACCGATTTTCAAAAAAGTGACTTATTTTTGGGAATCGTTCTACAGTAGTCAACACAACGGAATTGAAGAGTTTCGGAAGTCATTCCACGAACGAACGATTCTTTAAAATTTTGGCACGATTCATCGTGCCACTTTCTTCAGGGGGAGATTTTTTTCACTCATGAGTGCTGCAAGCGAAAACATCGATCAGCGGATTAAGAACCTAGTTGCCAAACAGTTGAAAATCGACATTGATACCATCAAGGACGAGTCTTCGTTTGAAGACGATCTAGGGGCTGACTCCCTTGACCGGGTAGAACTGATCATGGCTATCGAAGATGAATTTGGCATCGCCATCGTAGATGAGGATGCCGAAGAAATCACGACTGTAAAGGATGCGATCAGCTATGTCGAAGGTGCCATAGAGGACCGCTGATACAGCAATCTCACGTTTTCCAAGGTCGCATTTGCGATGACAATCGGTCTTTATCTGAACGAAAGTCATGGCAGTCACTCGACTATTTTGGATCATGTGAGAGTCCATTTCCGAGTCTATCAATAAGGATTTCAGGTGTCTGAACGTCGTGTCGTTGTAACCGGTCTCGGGTTAGTTACACCCATAGGAAATACTGTCGACGAATCTTGGGCGAACACTGTCAAAGGGAAGTCTGGTGCGAACCGGATCACCGAATTTGACACTGAAGGTTTCCGCGTCCAAATTGGTGCAAGTATCAAAGGATTTGATCCTTTGGATTACATGGATGCCAAGGATGTCGGCAGAAACGACGCATTTATTCAAATCGGAGTGGCTGCCGCGGTCCAAGCTGTACAGATGGCTGGTCTGGAGGACGCGACAGATAAACATCGCATAGGAGTTGCCATCGGTTCGGGTATTGGCGGAATCAATACCATTGAGGCTACGCATAGCACGGTTCTTGACCGTGGACCTCGTAGAGTCTCGCCATTCTTTGTCCCTTCAAGTGTGATAAACATGATTGCGGGGCTGGTGTCAATCCGATTTGGATTTCAGGGACCGAATATCGCAATCGTCACAGCTTGCACGACTGGTACACACAACATTGGTTACGGTGCCAGAATGATTCGGCACGGCGATGCGGATGTAATGGTTGTTGGTGGTTCCGAGAGTTCAACTTCGCCAGTAACTGTTGCGGGTTTTGCTTCCATGCGGGCTTTGTCCACGCGCAATGATGAGCCTGAAAAAGCTAGCCGTCCTTGGGATAAAGGAAGAGATGGTTTTCTTCTTGGTGATGGATCAGGTATTCTGGTTATCGAAGAGTATGAGCATGCCAAAGCCAGGAATGCAGACATCATTTGTGAAATCACCGGTTTTGGCGTGAGTGCTGATGCCCATCACATCACGAGTCCACCGGACGATGGTCATGGTGCGGTGACTTCGATGAAAAATGCACTGTCAGATGCCAATATTTCCCCAGACTTGATTCAGTATGTGAATGCTCATGGCACTTCTACACCACAAGGAGACATAGCTGAAACAGAAGCAATTAAGCGAGTTTTCGGGGCGGACACGAAGGTATCCATTAGCTCATCAAAGTCTATGATAGGTCACCTGCTAGGTGCCGCAGGTGCAGTTGAGGCCGTATTCTGTGCGCTGGCTATCAACGACGGAATTGCACCTCCAACCATTAATCTCGACGAACCAGACGAGCAATGCGATCTCGACTATACTCCACATGTTGCTCGCGATCTAGACATTCAACACGCCCTCAGTAACTCATTTGGTTTCGGCGGCACTAACGGGACCTTGATATTTAGTCGCGTCTAATCCCTGATAGGGTATGCGACTTGCAGCTTTGGTGGTACTTCTTGCAGTAATCTTTGGGGGATTTTTAGGGGGCAGTAGCGCCTTTTGGGTCAACCACTGGTTTGAACAGAGCTCGGTGACGGTAACTGAGCGTGCTACGGTAGAAATCGAGAAAGGTAATTCATTTTCCGACGTCACCGACCAGCTCGTCGAAAGAGGCATTCTTAGGGAAAGTGACGCCTTGAAATTCAAGGTGATCGCCCAACTTCAACAGAAAACCGAAGATATAAAAGTAGGTGAATATAGCTTTGAGGGAGAAGTCACTCCAAAGGAAGTCCTAGAACGCATTGAACGTGGCCAACGGGTCATTCGATATATCACTTTACCAGAAGGCAAACCGGTGGAAGCTGTCTGGCGCAAATTCGGCGATGCAGCCAAGCTAAAGAATGATATCGAAGGGTTGGATTACGATGGTGTGCTTAATCGGTTAGAGCTTTATTTTGAGGCTTCTCATCTTGAAGGGTTGTTTTTTCCAGATACTTACAGCTATCTTGCTGGAAATTCGGCGACGTCAGTATTACAACGTGCACACGACAAGCTCTATGCCGTGTTACAGGATGCTTGGGACGCACGTTCGGAAGATGTCCAAGTAGAGAATATTTACGAATTGCTTATACTCGCCTCAATCATCGAACGGGAATCGGGTGTTTCCCGAGATCGAAAGCAAATCAGTGGCGTATTGCATCGACGCTTAGGGATCGACATGCTATTGCAGGTTGATCCGACGGTGATTTATGGGCTCGGGGATGCCTTTGACGGTGACCTAAAAACCAAACATATGCGAATGGATCACGAGTACAATACCTACGTCCACAAGGGATTGCCACCCAGTCCCATATGTATGCCAAGTAAGGATTCAATTTTGGCGGCCGCAAATCCACAGCCAGGGGATGCGATGTACTTCGTCGGCCGCGGAGATGGCACGAGCCAATTCAGTGCCACACTAAGAGAGCATAATCAAGCGGTTCAGAAATATCAAATGAAGTGAACCAACTTGCGAGGCAAATTCATTACCGTTGAAGGTATCGACGGCGCTGGGAAAAGCTCCGTTACCTTTGCCCTGCACAGCTATTTAACCTCTTGTGGGATTGATGTGTTTACTACTCGCGAACCTGGTGGTACCGAGTTAGCCGAAGAGCTTCGAGAAGCTACTCTCAAACACCGCAAAGAAAAAGTCCTGCCCATCACCGAAGTCCTGATGCTATTCGCTGGACGCGCGCAGCTATTCAACGAGCGAATTCGACCGGAACTTGAACGCGGCACATGGGTACTGAGTGATCGATTCAGTGACTCGACGATTGCGTATCAAGGAGGCGGCCATGGAGTGTCCACAAAATTTCTCTTTGATGTAGCAAACCAGGTGCACGGTGATCTATGGCCGGATCGTACGTATTTGCTTGATGTGCCCATTGAGGAAGGCTTAAAACGTAAAAGTGGATTACAGCTAGATCGTATAGAGATCCAAGATGCAGACTTTTTTCAAAGGACTCGGGATGAATACCTCCGAATGGCGCGCAAATTTGAACGGATTACTCTGATTGACTCGTCCCGCAGTCTTGATGTTGTGCTTAAAGATATTTATGCGGACCTAGAAACTTCCCTACTCTCAAATGTCTGACTTACCGGGGTGGGCTAAAGCTTCTTACGACCAGGTACTGCACCAGCTACAGGAAGCACGCCTTTCGCATGCCATCCTGATAGATGAACCAATCGGTGCTGGAGGTGCGATTCTTGTCCAGCATCTAGTTCGAGAGCTTTTGGAATTGCCTGCATTCACCGACTGCCGGGAAGTCATTGAACCTAGCTTGAAGTGGATCGACGTAGATGTCATTAGAGAACGCCAAGGCAGTCGCCGTCGAACACTGATTATTGATGTAGAGACCATTAGGGATGTCATTGATTTTTTAATGCGAACCATGGGTACTCGAAACTACAAAGTAGTTGTGCTTGACGATGCTCATCTAATGAACGTACAGGCTTCCAACGCGTTCTTGAAAATTCTCGAGGAACCGCCAGACAACTCGGTCGTTTTCCTCATTTCTACGCAAGCTACAGAACTTCTGCCGACAATACGGAGTAGGTGCGCAACAATCAAGATAAGAGCTCCAACTGAGATAGAGACGAAGGAGTGGCTACTTTCTCAATCTTGTAAAGAAAACGACATTGAACGCTACCTACTGGATTTCGGTCCTGCTCCCTTAAGTATTTTGTCTGCGTATCGAGATTCGGCGCTGACCGTAAGAGATTGTCTCCTTGATGTACTGAGAGACGGAGGCAAGGTGCATGAAATTGCGGCGAAGATGGCAGCAGAAGATCCAGCTAGCATCTTGACTCGATGGCAACGCAGCGTAGTTAGATTTGCACGCAATTTACCGCAGCAGTTACCAATTCATGAGTATTACGAGGAACTCACGGATCTGAAACGACAGCTAAGCGAGTCCCCCGCACTGAATTGGCAGCTCCAGTTTGAAAGTATGCTATTGAAGTGGAAGCGACTCAATCGTCAAGTTCGTTAAACGCGTTACGTGTAAGGTTTACGAGCGAGCCATCATCGTCAAAATAGACGTTGTCCTCGATTCTTATTCCGCCGTAAGGCAACATATCACCGACCTTACTCCAGCTCACATCTTTGTGTCCACGAATTTTGTCCAACAGTATTGGAATGAAATAGAGACCAGGTTCAACTGTTACTACCATGCGAGCGTCTAAATTACGAGTGAGTCGCAACGACGGATAGCGCTCTGGAGGGGCAACCTCTCTACCTTCTTTGTTTAATTGACCTCCAACATCGTGTGTCTGAAGTCCAAGCAGATGTCCGATGCCATGTGGAAAGAACACGTCAGTTAATTGTTGTTCGAATGCGGACTCGGGTGAACATTTAAGAATCCCTTGTTCAACAAGCACCTCTGCGATCAGATGGTGCATCTTCTCGTGGACCTCAAGCCAATTAGTCGACGGAATTAATGCTTTGATGAGTTGTTGTTGACGTTCATTGACTGCTTCAATAAGTGATAGAAATTCTCCATTCTCGAACGCGTAGGTGCGAGTGATATCGGAACCGAAGCAACAATGAGAACCACCAGCGTCAATTAGGAGCGAACGATTCTGATGAGAACGCTCTCGCTCATAATGTTGGTAGTGAATAACTGCAGCATGTTCGTTCAAGGCGACAATGCTCGCGTAAGGAGTTCGGCTGTCGATCTGTTGACTTGCCTGTAGATATGCCATGTGGATGTCATACTCAGACCCATTGGCAAAAAATGCTGATCGAGCCGCGATGTGGCCACGAACCCCAACACGAGTTGCTGTTACCATGCAATCTAACTCGAAATCGGTCTTATAGGCACGCATGTAGTTCATCTGGTTCAGCACATTACTGGAAGAAGCATTCTGAAGCTTCTGCTTGCTTACAACCGCAGAATCTGGAGTTGGTCCCACTAACAGGGTGTATGGATTTGCTGCATGCCAGCCTTCCACAACCTTCCAGATCTCTTTAGGGTCTTCATAGACGGTAACATCAAAATTCTCTTCCATCCAGTCTTGTGGGTAGGAAGGCTGATACCAATAGTCTTTCGGCGAGTGGAATAGCAACCTTGGTCTTCGACCCGGCTCCCAGATAATCGCAGAATTTTCTGAATCAACCCAAGGTAGCCACTGCAAAAAATGCGGGTTGCTGTGAAAAGGAGGGTGTTGATCATCAGCAAAGTACATTGTTGTACTGCCAGACAGAAGAGCTAATCCCTCAACACCAGTCTTTTCACTTATACGTGTGTAGCGCTTGTTTAGTACCTGAAGGTGTTGACCGTATAGTTTGTGGTTCAAGTAATCTGTCATGGAGTCCTTAGATTGAAGTAGCTAGTGTGCTCTACTGAATTCAAGAATGGGACTACTCGCTTAATATACAATTCGCATTTCCGAATAACCCTTGGAGCAGGAATGAGTAGTTATTCATACGCAGCCCCGACCTCAGTAGATGAAGCGGTTGAGGTTTTGGCAACTAATGCCGCTAGTGGACAACGCACCCAATGTTTGGCTGGTGGTACAGATGTGTTGGTTCAAATGAGTTCAGTAGACAGAGAGCCTAGGCTCTTAGTCGATGTAAAGCATATAGAAGAGACGAACGCAATAGACATTGGCAACAATGAAATTTACATCGGTGCAGCAATTCCATCAGCGATACTGAACGAGAATGAAGAATTAAAGGCACTATTGCCAGGACTAATTGAATCAGCTGACCTGATTGGTTCAACTCAGATTCAAGGTCGAGCATCCATCGGAGGAAATTTATGTAACTCTTCCCCTGCTGGTGACACGATCCCTGCGTTGATCGCAGTTGGAGCACAGTGTGTGATTGCTGGGCCAGATGGCACTCGGGAAGTAGCTACTGAAGATTTCATTACAGGAGTAGGCACCAATTGCATGTCTGATTCTGAGTTCTTACTCGGGCTGAAAATTCCACGTCCGGGAGCAAGAACGAGCGATGCGTATCTGCGTTTCATTCCAAGAACAGAAATGGACATCGCAGTGGCTGGAGCAGGAGTCGCTCTGACTCTGGACGAGAACGGAGTATGTACCGCGGCCCGTGTAAGTATCGGCGCGGTTGCACCCACGGCACTTTTAGTCCAGGAAGCAGCAGATGCCCTTATTGGCACCAATGTCGATGACGTAGCACTTCAGGCAGCAGCAGATGCTTGTTCAGCGGCAGCTTCGCCAATCAGCGATAAAAGAGGCACAGTGGTATATAGACGCAAAGTCGTTGGTGTACTTTGCAAACGTGCAGGTGCGATCGCTCGCGACCGTGCTAGCGCGTAGTACTCAAATCAAGCCATATCAGAGATAGGAGACAAATTTCATGGCAAAAGTACATGTTACGACATCCGTCAACAATCAACCTCAGGAGTTTCTTTGTGAACCTCAAGAAAGTTTGTTGAATTGTTTGCGAGACGAAATTAACCTCACAGGTACCAAGGAAGGATGTGCGACAGGGGACTGTGGCGCTTGTTCGGTACTTGTAGACGGACGATTGGTATGTTCCTGCTTAATGCTCGGCGTAGAAGCTGAAGGTAAGGAAGTTACAACCATTGAAGGCATTGCAGAACCGGATGGTTTACATGTAATCCAACAGAAGTTTCTTGAGCACGCAGCGCTTCAGTGTGGTATTTGTACCCCTGGATTTATTGTTGCAGCGAAAGCACTGCTGGACAAACATAAGGATCCAGACGAAGAAACCATTCGTTACTGGCTGGCGGGTAACCTCTGCCGCTGTACCGGATATGACAAGATTATTAGAGCTGTACAAGACGCTGCGAAAGAACTTGCGGCATAGAAAAAAGGAGATTTAAACGTGGCAGAAGCCGTAGATCTGAAAGCGATTGGCACTAGACCAATTCGACCAGATGGTATTGAAAAAGTAACCGGACGCGCTAATTTTGGCGCTGACCTCAATTTGCCTGGGATGTTGCATGGCAAGATTTTGCGAAGTCCACATGCACATGCAAGGATTAAGAGTATTGATGTATCCAGAGCACTTGCATTAGATGGAGTAATCAGTGCCGTATCCGGCAAAGATTTTCCAGAGAAATCTGGCAATGACCTGGGTGTTAACATCATTGCTCGCGACAAAGTCCTGTACGACGGTCATGCAGTTGCCGCAGTCGCGGCGACGAGTGCCTTTGTCGCTGAACAGGCATTAGCACTGATTGACGTTGAGTACGAAGTACTGGAGCCTGTACTCTCTATCGATCAAGCTTTGTCTGACAACGCTCCTCTGGTCAATGAGAATAATCACACCAATGGTGATACCTCGAAACCAGCAAGCAATGTGGCGGCGTATCAAATCATGTCACGGGGCGATGTAGAAAAAGGCTTTGCAGAAGCTGATGTCATCATTGAAGGCGAGTATCGTGTACCGACTGCTCATCAAGGCTATATAGAACCTCATGCCTGTACTGCAGCCATGAACGAAGATGGTAGAGGTACTATCTGGTGCAGTACTCAAGGTCAGTTCGATGTCCGAAGTAACACTGCGGCAGTACTTGATAAAGCGGTTAGTTCTATCCGGGTGATTCCTTCTGAGATCGGCGGTGGATTTGGCGGCAAGACCACAATTTATCTAGAACCAGTGGCTCTTCATATGTCCGAGCTTACTGGCAGACCGGTCAAGATGGTCATGTCTAGAGAAGAGGTGTTCCGTGCAACAGGTCCTACTTCAGCGACACTATGTCGTGCAAAGGTAGGTGCTAAAAAAGACGGGACTATCACGGCAGCAACTGCTTGGTTAGCTTATGAAGCCGGCGCGTTTCCTGGTGCGCCTATTGGACCGGGTTGTATGTCTGTTCTTGCTCCCTATGATCTCGATAATTTCAAGATTGAAGGGAACGATGTTCTAGTCAACAAGCCAAAAGTTTGTGCATACAGAGCTCCCGGTGCACCGCAATCGATGCATGCTATGGAATGTGCTATTGATGAGCTTGCTAGAGAGCTTGACATGGATCCTATCGATCTCAGAATGAAGAATTGCTCTGATGAAGGAACCGTTGCGCCTTATGGACCTACATTCCCACCAATCGGCTTGAAGGCTTGCTTAGAAGCTACAAAAGCTCATCCGAACTACCAGAAGGCCAAGCCTGAAAATGGTGGTCGAGGTATTGCGGTCGGATTTTGGTTCAATATCGGAATGCAGTCAAGCGCTGAGGTCCGAATTGCTGAGAATGGCGGAGTTACCATCATGGAAGGTAGTCCCGATATTGGTGGTTCGCGGGCATCTATGTGCTTAATGGCAAGTGAAACGTTAGGAATTCCTTACGAACAAATCAACGCACATGTCGGCGACACTGAAGGGACTGGCTACTGTAACACAACTGGCGGAAGTCGTACCACATTTGCTACTGGTATGGCAGTGATTCAAGCTTGTGAAGACATCATTGCACAGTGCAAGCAAAGAGCAGCTTTGACTTGGGATCTTGACGTTGATCAAGTCGACTGGGAAGACGGTCAAGCAGTACCGAAACCCGGTGTAAACGCAGATGTTTCACCACTTTCTTTGGCGGACATCGCGCGTTCTGCAGGTCGAACAGGTGGTCCGTTGTTGGGTCGAGCGAGCTTAAATGCGCAGGGTGCGGGAGCATCTTTCTCGGTGAACTGGACCGACGTAAAAGTGGACAAAGAGACTGGTCGAATAGATGTGAAAGCATTCACGGCTATTCAAGACGCTGGTAAAGCGATCCATCCTGCCTATGTGGAAGGTCAGATGCAAGGTGGGGCTGTTCAAGGTCTTGGCTGGGCACTCAATGAGGAATACATCTACAACGATGATGGCATCATGGAAAACGCTGGATTCCTTGATTATCGAATTCCTGTTGCTTCCGACATGCCGATGATTGATACCCAAATCGTTGAAGTACCGAATCCTTCGCATCCCTATGGTGTTAGAGGGGTGGGTGAAACGCCTATTGTCGCACCTTTGGCGGCAACTTCAAATGCCGTACGAGACGCACTAGGCTTCAGGATTTACGATTTGCCACTATCGCCTCCTCGGGTATTAGAAGCGATTGACGAACAAGAGAACGCGTAGTTCTCAAAAACAAATGTCACAGACCAGCTTAGCTGGTCTGTGAATACTCTAAAAGACCTCCCTTTTGGGAGGTTTTTTTTGATTCACATCCAGTAGCCGAATTACTTATAAACCTGAATGTGAGTAGCTCAAATCGAGACTAATCTCAATTGCAGGTACTGGTTGCTAATGGTGACACGAAGCGGCAGATGTCGACCTGCGTTTCGAGCTCCAAGCCTTGGTACTTTCCATCTGTGGTAATTGGAATGTAATGTTGCCGCCCGCTTAGTCCATAACCATCGTTCTACACAGTCGGACCGGCATGGGTCCTCACCGAAGTGCTTCATTTTTTGTTATGTAGGACCAGTACAAAAGGACTTAGCTTGCCTTTGAGTAATTTCCGGAAGTACCTAAACAGCAAGTTAGATTCAGAAAGTCTACGTTTGTTTTAGTAGAATTCATTCTTATAAGATACTTTGTTGCCGTGAGAAATTTACTCTTGCTCATGTGCATAGGGGGATCAACTATTAGACGTTAAATAAAACAATGATTTAAAAGGAAAAAATAAGTTGACTAAAATTAGAAAAAATTAAGAAAAATTTTTAAATAACCTAGGAGTTTAACGATGACCTCATTTACCTTCCTGCACTGCGCGGATCTTCACCTCGGTAGTTCGTTGAAAAGACTGAAGCTACGGGCAAGTTCGGCAGTTAACCAGAACGTCGAGACTGTCAAGTATGCAACTCGCCAGGCGTTCTCCAATTTGATTGACAAAGCAATCGCAAACAGAGTTGACTTCATCGTCATGGCTGGCGATATTTTTGATGGCCAGCTAAAAGACATGAGCACTGGACTGTTTTTCGCAAACAAGCTCGCTACTCTAAAGGAACATGGGATTCATACGTTTATCGTGTGGGGAAATCATGATGCCGAGTGTCAATTTGCGACGCACATTTCGTTGGAGGATGAGTATGTGCACGTCTTTGCATCTGAAGGGCCTCAATCTCTTCGAATTGATGGTCTTCCGGATGTTGTTTTGCACGGACAAAGTTATGAAATAAAGGAGGTTTCAGAGAATCTCGCAAGCGCTTATCCAAAACCAGTTGACGGTGCGTTCAACATTGGTGTGCTTCATACCAATGTCGGCGATTCAACTGGGCATGCGAACTACGCCCCCAGCTCTGTTTCACAGCTCAAAAACTTTGGATATCAATACTGGGCATTAGGTCACGTTCACTCCTATAAGCAACTCAGCGACAATGAACTTGCCTACATTGTGTATCCAGGAAACCTTCAAGGTCGACACATACGCGAGACTGGGAGCAAGGGAGCTGTATTGGTTGAAGTGCAAGACAATAGAGTCCAATCTTGTGTACCGATTGCTTGTAACTGTGTCGAGTGGCACGATATCCATTTTGAGATAGGTGACGATATCCAAAGTATGGATGACTTGATGGATGGGCTAAAGCAACGGGTCATTGAGACTGTTGGACCTGATACATGCCATGTAGTTAGGGTTACGCTCTGTGGACGAACCAGCCTTCATGGTGAACTTCATTCTCAGAAGAACCTTGCTGATGAAGATCTTGAGGAGGTTTTGGAGCTAAAAATCCAGACCTCAAAATCAACGGTTTTTGTTGAATCTGTTGTGCTTGCGACTGAAGACCCGTCGAACCTTTCGGCAGCAATCAACGAGTCAGAGTTAGCCGATTTCTTCAAGGTCCTAGAAAGTGACGATGCAAAGACCGAAATAGAGGAATCACTTCGGAAGACCTTCCAAAAACTCAAAGGCAACATTCCCTCGGAACTCAAGTCTCCTGATCATCCTGAACTTAGACCTTCACAGGACCCTGAGCTCAGATTCTTGCTAGACGCAGAACTTTCTAGTCTTACATCAGGGTCCATCGAATTACTGAAGAACATGCTCGCGGAGGAGGCTAACTAATGAGAATTTCAAAACTGATACTAAAGAGATACGGTCAATTCAACGAAAAAGTTTTGGCCTTTGAAAAGGCAGAACATGACTTCCACGTCATTACTGGACCAAACGAAGCAGGTAAGTCAACAATTAAGCAATCCATTAGCGATCTTTTTTATGGATGGGTGAGTGGCAACAAAACGACAGCAGCTTATCAGAGTGGCTCCAATAACGTTAGAGTTGGTGCTGAAATTGAGGAAAGTGAATCTAAGTTCACTTTCTTACGTAAAACGGGGCACGGAAAGAACATCCTAGATCCGCAAGGCAAACCGATGATCGACGGCGAGCAACGATTAGATCAGTTTCTGAACGGCTGCACCAAAACCCAATTTGAGAATTCCTTCAGTATTAAGTATGAGGAATTGACCAAAGGTGGGGAGGACATGCTTCAGTCGAAAAGTGACCTAGGAAAAATATTGTTTGCAGCTGCTTCCCAGACTTCTGGCTTGCAGACCAAGATGAATGAGATTGAATCCAAGGCAACCAGCATATATCTTGATCGTGGTAGGCGTGAGCTAAATCAGTTACTGAAACAATATGAGGAACTAGGCAAGTCGATTAATGAAAACAATCTCTCATACCGCGACTGGAATGAAAAGAGTGAATTGAGGGCGCAACTCGAAATTAAAGTTGAACGAATCAAGGAACGCCGCACAAAGACCCAGAACCAATTACGACAGCTAAATGCTACGAAAAATTGCTTAAGTGCTTTTCAAAGGCGAGCAAATTCTCAATCTAAATTAGAGCACCTAGAGCACATGTCCGAGGTGACGTTACCTGAAGAGATAGACCAGAGGATCAGCACTGCTTACTCCCAAATCGATTCGAATACTGCGACAATTAAGGAAATTGAGCAGCAGCTCAAGACGATTAGACAGAACATCGAAAAGACGCAAATTGAGTCCTTGCTCTTGGATAGGGAAGATGAAATCCTTCGCTTGGTAAGAGAACAAGGAGCGATCAAAAAATCGAAGTCAGACAGTGGTCGACGAGAGAAAGAACTGGAAACCCATGTGTTGTCGTTATCTTCTCAAAGCCGCAAATTAGGGTGGGGAGTGCTGTCAATCTCCGAGATACTTTCTCGGTTACCTGACCAGAAGCTTCTTGATGATCTACACGAGCACTATTCGCAAGCGAGCGGAATAGAAGCAACTATTCGGAATATCAAGCAGAACATCGACAAGGAATCTTCGGAGATAGAGCAGACTTCATCTCAAGAATCAGAGTTAGAGTCCCGCTGTTACGACCTATCCATCTTGCAGGAACGCATGAAGGATGTTGACAATATTGCGAACTCCAAAGAACACATCGAACTGGACTCTGAGTCCAGAAGTCTTGAGACAGAGCTAAATGCGCTTGTTGTAGAAATTGAGCAGTTTGTTCATTCGATTGATGAGTTACAGCGAATCAGGATCCCCTCTTCCGAAGTTTTTGAATCCACTCAAGATGAGATCAAGCAGCAAAAGGAATTACTAAGAACGTATGACCTGGACAAGAGAGCAGCGCGTCGGGATATGGAGAACATTGATGTCGAAATAGCACGAATTGAAGGTATCCAGAACGCTGAATGGATCAATCCGGATTCACTAATTGATGCACGTAAAAAACGTGATGAAACATTTCAACGTTTTAACAAACTAGTGCAAGAATTCGATGTCGACATGAGGTCATCAAAAGGAACGATTGCATATCAAGAAGCGCTTGGCACGCTGAAGGGTAGCATCAAGTCAGTTGACCGTATATCTGACCAACTGATTGAGCAAGCTAATTTACAAGCGGAAGGAACCCTTGCTCAGGGCAGACGTGCTGAAGTTAATGCACGACTCAAGATCGCTCAAGCTCACCTAGATGAGGTTCAGAGACAAATCGAAACGGTTGAATCCAACTGGCAAAATAGGTGGGCTGGATTAACGTGTCCTGCCGGAGACCCGCAGGTCATGAGAGAGTGGTGTGACAAGGTCACCAAGTACAAGCAACTTGAAGCGAAATATCGAGAAGTCCGAGAACGAAAATCCCTGCTTGAGCAAAAAAAAGAATCAATCAAGTATCGAATAATTGATGACCTTGAGAGTGCTGGTGTAACGGTCTCAGGACTGCGTGAACCTGATTTCGTAGGGGTAGTTGGTTTTCTTCGTTCGCAATTGGAACAACAGGAGGAGTTTAGGAGGGAACTGCAGTACGTAAAAAACCAATTAGCTTCGTTGAAGACAAATAAGAAAAATCGGGAGCACGATCACGAGGTCTATCAGTTAAGGATGATCGAGTGGCAAGAAAAATGGGAATCTCTGCTGTCCAAGGTTCATTTGAAAGAACAGGACAGGGACGAAACCATGAGACAGATCCGCATACTACAGACGATGTTGTTCCAACTGAAAGAGTATGAGAACTTGCGTAAACGAGTCGATGACATGAAAAATGACATAGATAAGTTCGAAGGTGATCTGAATTTACTTTCCCATGAAATTCGAATGGAAGTTTCAGATATCGAGGACGACGCGCTCTTTCACTCTCTTCCAAGCCAGCTGGCAGAACAGAAACTCAACCTAGGTCAGAAGGAGGAATTTCAGACAGAAGAGAAACAAAAGGCATCTCGGTTAGAGCAAGTTACCCAGGAACGAGATCGAGCTCAATTGTTTGTCAGACAAACAGAAGAGTTGCTGGGAGTGTCTGGTCGGAAGGAACTATTGCGTGCAATCGCGGACTGGCACGAATTTCAACAAGAAAAGCACAGTGTAGCAACAGCAGAGGAAGAGTTACTCAGGAATGCTGAGGGATACTCATTGCAACTTATCGAAAAAAACTGTGAGGAAACTTCCCCAGATGAGCTTTCGGCAAAGATCGAAGAAATTCAGGGAGATTTCGATGTCATAGACGAGAAATATGTAAAGGCAACGAATGACTTGGCGACTGTTCAAACTGAGTTAAGACACCTTGAACAATCTGAGGGAGTCTATACAAATATCGTTGAAAGGGAATCAGTGCTAGCAGAAATTGAGAAGCGATCTAGCCAATATATCCGTCTAAGGAGTGCTTCAATAGTCCTAGCTTGGATGATTGAGAAGTTTCGCAAAGACAACCAAGGTCCAATTTTGGAGAAGGCCACTACTCATTTTGAGACATTTACACACGGTAGATATTGTGATTTGACTACTACTCTAGCTAAAGGCAAACCTCTTCTACTTGCTGTTCGCTCAAATGCTGATGGCGGAACCGAAGAGGTTGAACTCAAAAATCTGAGTTCTGGGACGCGGGATCAGTTGTATCTATCGTTGAGACTTGCTGCTATCGAACTCTTCCTTCGTCAAGGTCATCAGATGCCGCTAATTGTGGATGATTTATTGATCACCAGCGACTCCAAGAGGTTACACGCCATACTGGAACTACTGAAAGCTCTATCGAGGAGGAATCAAATTCTGTTTTTCACGCACAGTGAGAATCTGGTTACTCTCGTCAAACGTGTATTTGGTGACCAAGTTTCATTTACGAGCCTCGAGTCGACAGATTAGTTCCCGGCGATTGCGAAATGCTAGGTTTACAAACAAGGAGATTAAAGAATGAGCCATTATGAATTGTCCGACAACGAAAAAGTCAAAGAAAATGCACATAAGGCCATTCAGATGGTCGAGAGTCTCGACCGCTTGGTTGTGGAACTTGAAAAGTCTCTTACTCTTCAAAGTGAGCCACCTAGGGACCGCCTGCGAAGAATCTATATTCAGACAGATTTACTCTCGGACGAACTTCGGGAAATCCTCAAAGAAGCACTTTTGTATGAGTTTTACGATCTTCAATGGGAAAAGGAGTTTTCTAAGGACAAGGAGTGAGCTGAACAGTGAATCTAGATCTTCACCAATTTCTTTTAGATGGTGCAAAATCCAGCACGCCGGAAATCTTCTCGGTAGAGCTAAGCAATGCTCTTGGAATTTAGACAACGAGTCTGTGCAAACCAGCAGGTAACTGCATGGACTCAACGCTACAAGGATTTTTAGGATTGCCTTTGGTTGAACTAGAAACCCACGAAATAAAATTCAGATGTCCAAACTTAGGTTGAGTCCAATGGCAAGCGTTACCTTTCCAGATCACTTGATGCAGCATACCGATGGCACTAGGGAATTAACTGTGGAATGCAATTCCTTTCGCTCGTTGGTGCGTGCACTAGACAGCAAATGGCCTGGAATTGAGGAAGTACTCAACAAGACTGCTGTCGCGATAGATGGACAGATCTACCAAGATGCTTGGCTTGAGAAAATCGGTCCCAATAGTGAGGTTTTCTTCATGCACCGGATCGAAGGTGGTTAAATTGCAATGTTTCTCAACTCAGAAGAACCCTAACACTTGCCTCGCCTTCTCAATTTAGGATCCCTGTGTATCGATAGGGTCTATCAAGTAGACAAAATAGCTACCGCTGGCGAAACTGTTTCCAGTAAGTCTTTCGCTATTTACCCAGGCGGTAAAGGTGCAAATCAATCTCTCGCGGCTGCAAAAGCAGGTGCGGATGTTTATCACCATGGGTGTCTTGGTGAGGATGGTGCGTGGCTTATAGATGTCCTCTGTGACGGCGGTGTAAACGCAGATGGTGTGTTTGTTCTTCTTGACGGTGAAACAGGTCATGCAGTGATTCAGGTGGATGAGGCCGGTCAGAATTCAATCGTTATCGCAGGCGGTACCAATCGGCGAATTTCCCTTGATATGATGGAAAAAGTAGTCCGAAGTATGCAGGACGATGATTGGCTTTTACTGCAAAACGAAATCAATGATCTCGAGACGGTACTTGAGCTATCTGCTAAACATAGGGGGCATGTAGCGTTCAACGTCGCACCGGTGGACGGGCGAGAACAAAACTACGATCTAGCGAATGTTGAGATATTAATCGTCAATGAAATTGAGGCAGGCGCATTAAGCGCCACCAGTAATCCAATTGAGTCTCTTGAGGTTCTTTGCGCAAGATATCCTGACACACATGTCGTTTTGACGGAAGGTGCAGACGGGTTGCGTTATGGACTTGGAAGCCTACGACATCAACTACCAGCATTCAAAGTTCAAGCCGTCGACGAGACGGCCGCTGGAGATGCATTCATCGGCTATTTCATGGCTAGCGTTCTTCGCGGTGACGATATGCTTGAGGCCATACAACACGGATCTATTGCAGGAGCTTATGCAGTTACGAAACCAGGGGCCGGCGTCTCAATCCCGACCACATCACAGTTCAAAGAATTTAAAAAAACGCTTAGCTGACCAACTGATAAGGCACCTAGGACCTATGAAAGCAGCTTTGGCGTTTGCCTTTGGGATGCTGGTACTCACTATCCCTACGAGTGGCAATACAAGTGTGGGTACAGAGGGCGCGGTTTCCTCGCGCTCTATGTTGGCGACAAACGTCGGCTTGGAAGTACTTCAGGACGGTGGAAATGCGGTAGACGCAGCAGTAGCGACTGCGTTCGCGCTTGCTGTCACCTATCCAGCCGCAGGAAATATCGGAGGCGGTGGATTCATGGTGATTCATCTGCCGGATGGGACTGTTGTAACAAACGACCATCGAGAACGAGCTCCCATGAAAGCATCTCGAGACATGTTCCTGGTAGAAGGTGAATACGCCGCAGAACTTGCGCTTGCGAGTCACCTGTCATCTGGTGTTCCCGGTTCTGTACATGGATTACTCTCTGCCTTAGAGCGGTATGGAAAGATGGACCGAGCTAGAGTACTAGCACCTGCAATAAACCTGGCTGAAAATGGATTTGCCCTTCCCGAGGATATTGCACGACGGATCGCGTTACGCAAGGACACATGGTCACGCCATCCGTCAAGTGCCAAAGTGTTCCTGAAGATGGATGGTAGCACCTATGACCCGAACGAGAATTTTGCACAGCCTGATCTAGCCCTGACTTTAAGACGAATTTCGGCAGAAGGTGTAGCTGGCTTCTATAAAGGCGAAACCGCAAAAATGATCGTTCAGCAGATGGCAACCAACGATGGTCTGATCAGCGAACAAGATTTGGCTAACTATTCCTCTGAATGGCGTTCGCCGATAAAAGGCTCGTACAAAGATTATGAGATCTACTCCATGCCTCCTCCCTCTTCTGGAGGTGTGTTACTGGTACAGATGTTGAACATGCTCGAATCAATGAACTTGAGCCAGTATGGATTCGGTAGTGTGGAAACCATGCACGCTATGATTGAGGTCGAACGCCGAGCTTATGCGGACCGATCTCAGCATTTAGGGGATTCTGATTTTTATCCAGTTCCGATAGAGACACTCATATCAAAGGCGTATGCGAAGGAACGGATAGCAGATTTCGATCCAACCAAAGCTTCAACGTCAGCAGATACGTCTTTCGGTCAAATTCCCCTTGAATCTGAGGAAACCACACATCTTTCGGTTTACCAGAAAGATGGTTTTGCAGTGAGTCTGACAACCACAATTAACACCGGTTATGGGAGTGGAATCGTGGTAGAAGGTGCTGGATTCCTTCTAAACAATGAAATGGACGACTTTTCCGCGAAACCTGGAACACCCAACGTCTTTGGATTGGTTGGTGCGGAGGCCAATGCAATCGAACCAGGTAAACGAATGTTGAGTTCAATGACACCGACGATTGTCAAGAAAGATGGAGATGTAGTGCTGGTAACCGGCACACCGGGCGGGTCGACCATCATCACGTCGATTCTTCAGGTTGTGTTGAATGTCATTGAACATGGACAAACGATTGAACAATCCGTTGCAAGCCCTAGGTTCCATCACCAGTGGTTACCAGATTTTATCAGCATGGAAAATGGATTCGATGAATCGGTAATCGATCGCCTCAAAGAGCGAGGTCACATTAATTGGCATTCAAGACCAGTAATTGGGGATGTCAATCAGATCGGCGTTGCTGATACGAAGATCATCGCTGTCAGTGACCCGAGGAACGCTGGCAGTGCTGCCGCATACTAATTGAGGCAATTTCACGCATCAAAGAGGCAAATCAAGCCACTCAAATTTCCCTCGCTCACTAAAATTCCACAGGCACCACTAGCAAGGTCGGTGCACCAACCACCTCAATAGAAACACGAACCTTTGAAAGGAGACTGCTATGTCGAGAGATTCATTTAATTGTCGGCAGAAATTAGTAGTAGGCAGTAGCCAATACACGTACTACGACCTGAACGTCGCTGCCGCAAATGGCGCAGGTTCGATTGAGCGGATGCCTAGGTCCCTGAAAGTTCTGTTTGAAAATCTCTTGCGTTTTGAGGACGGAGTTTCTGTCAGCAAGGACGATATTAAGACGCTGGGTAGTTGTGTGGACAAGCCTCCTGGTGAGAAAGATATCGCGTATCGACCTGCACGGGTTCTAATGCAGGATTTCACTGGTGTTCCAGCTGTAGCTGATCTAGCGGCGATGCGTGAATCTACTGTACAGGCTGGTTTGAATCCTGACATAATCAATCCAATCGCCCCGGTGGACTTGGTCATTGACCACTCTGTGATGGTGGATCATTTTGGCGACGATTTAGCTTTCGATGCCAATGTAGAGAAAGAAATGGCACGAAATAGAGAACGTTATCGGTTTCTAAGATGGGGCCAACAGACGTTTAATAATTTCCGAGTTGTCCCTCCTGGGACAGGCATTTGTCATCAGGTAAATCTGGAATATCTATCGAAAGTCGTATGGACTAAAGAAGAAAATGGTGAGATTACAGCCTATCCGGATACATTAGTCGGTACCGACAGTCACACTACCATGGTCAATGGCTTGGGTGTTCTCGGTTGGGGTGTTGGAGGTATCGAAGCGGAAGCGGCTATGCTCGGTCAACCTATTTCAATGTTGATTCCCGAGGTTGTAGGTGTGCGACTGAGCGGAAAACTCAGAGATGGCATTACCGGGACCGACCTGGTTCTTCGAGTAGTTGAGATTTTGAGAGAACAGGGAGTCGTAGGAAAGTTCGTTGAATTCTTCGGTCCTGCGCTCGACTATCTGTCGCTGGCTGATCGTGCAACGATTGCAAACATGGCACCTGAGTATGGTGCTACCTGTGGCTTCTTCCCGGTGGATGAGGAAACTATCCGTTATCTCAAACTGACTTCCCGCCCAGCAGAATCGATCGAATTAGCAGAGAGCTATGCTCGTACTCAAGGGCTGTGGCGAGATGAAGACAATGAACCGCAGTTTTCAGTTACACTCGAAGTTGATCTAAACACGATTGAGCCATCGTTAGCAGGGCCAAAGAGACCGCAAGACCGTGTCAGATTGGCCAATGTTCCTACAGCATTTGAAAGCGCGTTGATTCAAGCCAAACAAGATACGCTAGAGAATTCAGTTAAAGTCGGGGAAGACTACGAACTCAATCACGGCGATGTGGTCATCGCGGCGATTACGTCTTGTACAAACACATCTAATCCCGCCGTCATGCTAGGTGCTGGACTGGTCGCACAAAAAGCACTGGAGCGAGGTCTGCAAGTCAAACCTTGGGTGAAGACTTCGTTTGCACCTGGATCTAAGGTTGTAACTGAGTACATGAATCGGACTGGCCTACAAGAGTCGTTAGATGCGATTGGATTTAATTTGGTCGGATACGGTTGTACAACGTGTATTGGAAACTCTGGTCCCTTACCTGAAGATATATCGAAGGCCATAGCAGAGGGTGAGCTAGTCGTCGCCTCGGTACTGTCAGGTAATCGCAACTTCGAAGGCAGAGTGCATCAAGAAGTCAAAACCAACTGGTTAGCATCTCCGCCCCTCGTGGTTGCATATGCTCTGGCTGGCTCTGTCAAGATTGACCTAGACAACGAACCACTGGGACAAGGTAACCAAAATGAGGATGTCTATTTACGCGACATTTGGCCGAGTTCAGAGGAAGTGTCACAGGTAGTCAATCAGATCTCAGCGGGAATGTTTTCCAGTCAATACGCTGATGTGTTTAGTGGCACGAAAGCCTGGCAGGAAGTTAGGGTGGATACGAGTGGTACCTACTCTTGGGATGAATCCACCTATATCAAACAACCACCGTTTTTCCAAGCCGGTGGGGACTTAGATCAAAGCGTAGAGGTTCAAGATGCAAGGATCTTGGCAATGCTTGGTGATTCAGTTACCACTGATCACATTTCGCCGGCTGGTGCAATTCAACCTACTAGTCCTGCTGGCGAGTACCTTCAGCAACGAGGCGTTCAGGTAGTTGACTTCAATTCATTTGGGTCTCGTCGTGGAAATCACGAGGTCATGATGCGAGGGACCTTTGGGAATATTCGCATTCGGAATGAAATGGTCAAGCATCGAGAAGGTGGTTTTACCATCCACATCCCGTCAGAAGATGAACTTTCGATTTATGACGCGGCGGTACGTTATATGGGTGAACGCACTCCACTTGTCGTCATCGCAGGTCGAGAATATGGGACCGGGTCGAGCCGTGACTGGGCAGCAAAAGGTACGCGTCTCCTAGGGATCAAAGCAGTCATCGCCGAATCCTTTGAACGAATTCATCGGTCCAATCTTGTGGGTATGGGAGTACTGCCACTCGAGTTTTTGGAAGATGAAAGCCGTCAAAGTTTGAAATTGACAGGTCTTGAGAAAGTCTCGATTTCACGGATCGAAGAAGATGCGCCGATCAGGCCCAGAGAACTGATGCAAATGACCATAGAACGGGAAGATGGCTCTCGCGAAACTATCTCCGTTCGGAGTCGGATTGATACCGAGAACGAGATCGAGTACTTTAAATGTGGCGGTATTCTGCAGTACGTGTTGAACGACTTGATTGAAAAAGCTGCGTAAGCGGCAACTATATTACTGATTGTTTATCTAAGAAAAACCCAAAACTCACCAATCGAAAAGTGAACGCAGAATCAAGCTTGAATAGCCAAGAAGACAGTGATCTTCTATATCGTATGCGACATAGCCTTGCGCATGTGCTTGCACAGGCTGTACTTGAAATTCGTGAAGGATCTACATTGGGATTTGGACCTCCAATCGCCGATGGCTTCTACTATGACTTTGTACTGAGTAGTCCGATCACCGACGAGGACTTTCCGGAAATTGAGAGGCGCATGAAAAAGATCCTTAAGAAAGGACAGCGTTTCTATCGAGAAGAATTGAGTGTTTCAGAAGCCTACGGACGCATTAGCGAGATGGGTGAGCCTTATAAAAAAGAATATGCCGAGGAACTTGTACAAAAGAACGAACTAGACACTCTGACTTTCTATCGCAACGGACCCTTCGTTGATATGTGCGAGGGACCTCATGTAGATACGACCAAGGATATCCCAAGGGATGCTTTCAAACTGCGAAGCGTCGCCGGAGCATATTGGCGTGGTGATTCAAACAACACTATGATGACTCGCATCTACGCCTGGGCATTTCCTGACAAGGAAGCGCTTGACAGTCACATCCAAGCCTATGAGCTTGCACTGCAACGCGATCACAAGAAATTAGGCAAAGAGTTGGAACTCTTCTCGATTGATGATGAAGTCGGGAGAGGACTGATCCTATGGATGCCGAATGGAACCGTGATACGAGACGAACTCGAGAAGCTGGCGAAAGAGCTGGAATTCAAAGCGGGATACCAACGGGTCGCTACTCCACACATCGCAAAGAAGGAACTGTACGAGACGACAGGTCATCTTCCATACTACGCTGATGACATGTATCCACCCATGGAACTTCACGAGCACGTTTCAGAGGAGAATGGCGAGGAAATCAAAGAGGTTTACATTTTGAAGCCGATGAACTGTCCTCACCACCACAAGATTTTTGATGCCGTTCCTCGATCCTATCGAGATCTGCCATTACGGTTGGCAGAGTACGGGCACTGCTATCGCTTTGAAGCATCTGGTGCAGTAGGAGGTCTAGTTCGCGTGCGAGGTATGTGCATGAATGACGCCCACATTTATTGCACAGAGGATCAGCTCAAAGAAGAAATCAGAAACGTTATTGCTTTATACGACACCTCATACGATATTCTGGGTCTGAAGAACTATTACTTCCGACTTTCGACTTGGGACGAGGAAGATCCGAAAGGCAAGGAAAAGTACGTTGACAACCCTTCCGCGTGGGAAAAGAGCACGAAAGTTCTTGCAGAGGTATTGGACGAACTCGGTCGAGACTATGAGTTTGCCAAGGGAGAAGGAGCGTTCTACGGTCCGAAGATTGATGTTCAGTTTCCGACTGTAACCGGGAGGTATGAATCGGTGAGTACGGTTCAGCTGGATTTTGCCATCCCAAGTCGAATGGACTTGGCCTATACCGGTTCGGACGGCATGGACCACACACCCTATGTGATTCATCGCGCACCCTTATCCACACACGAACGCATGGTTGGGTATCTGATTGAACATTTCGGTGGTGCTTTTCCTACATGGTTGTCGCCGGTACAAGTGCAGGTACTGACTGTGTCTGCGGAGTTTGAGTCATACGCATCTATGATCGTTGATCGATTACGCGGTCATTATGTGCGCGCCGAACTTGGATCAACAGGTGACACAGTAAGCAAAAAGGTACGGGACGGAACTGTGAAGAAAATCCCGAATCTACTGGTTGTTGGTCAGCGGGAAGCTACGGAGCAAACGGTGACCTTGCGACGATACGGTGTAAAGAAGCAGGAGTCGATGAGTCTGGATGAATTTGAGGCCAGGCTACTCAAGACGATTCAAACACGCTCGTTGGATTTCTGCTAAATCGTCAAGGTAATATTAGGGAATTATATACTTAAGTGCCAAAGCACTTCAGTACGGAATGAAGACTAAACTTGAACCATGAGAACCTACTCTTACAAGGCCCTCCTGTCTACGCCGACTCATGCTAACCTAGATAAGTTTCTAGAGCAACAGAGACAGCTGTACAATGCAGGGTTGCAGGAAAGGATCGACTGCTACAAGAAGACGGGAGTCGGGATTTCGGCTTACGATCAATACAAGTCTCTTACTGAGATACGAAGGGACGATCCAGAGTTCTCTGACTTTCATGTTAGTTGCCAGCGTTCCGCTTTACTAAGACTTGATAAGTCTTACAAGCACTTCTTTAGTCGTGGAGGCTTCCCTAGATTCAAGAGTTATGGACGTCTTAGGTCATTTGAAGCGTCGGGTATCAAGCCCACATTCAAAGATAAGTATGGTTCAGTTAAGATTAAGGGCATTGGCCTCTTTAGGTGGAGACTGGATGAGAGGTGCTCGAAGGATCAGATTAAGTTAATCAGGGTCGTCAAGTACCCTAATGGCGTTTACGTCAATTTGATCTGTGAAGTGGAACCTGAACTTAAAGGATTAGACAACGCTATTGGTATCGATGTGGGAGTCAAGGAAAGGGCGATCCTTTCCGACGGCAGCATGATTCCTAAACGTGTAGTCGACGATAAGAGAAAGAAACAACTCCAACGGAAGGTGGCGAGAGCTAAGAAGGGTTCTACTAGTCGCAGGAAGAAGGTTGTCGAACTTGGTAAGGAATGTTATCGCATAACCATTAGAAATAGAAACGAATTACATGCGA
>MPMU01000132.1 GCA_002238665.1 Gammaproteobacteria bacterium bin55 | reverse complement strand
TAAGCGATTCGATTTCCATGACCAATGGTTACCACCCGATCCAAATCAATCTCCAATTCCTTAGCGTTGGCGACAATACTCTTTATCAACGCGCTCAAATATTGATCTAAATGTCTTGGCCATTGTTCACTGGCAATTGAGCATTGTTGCATGATCTTTTTAATGTCGTTATTACTGAAGAGATCAACTATTTTCAATTTGTCCATTGTGTGCCATACAACAAGCTCTGCCTCTCGTTCAGATAAAGCCCCCAGCGTTATCACTTCAGATCTCACTGACACACCAACTTCGGCTAAATTGCCAAGTGTGTCTGACAAACCAGCAAACACTGTAATAATCTTGATGCCATCCGTTTCGCCTAAATGAAGCTCAGTGGCTATTGTGTTTTCATTAGTACCTTGAAGAGGTTGGGTCCGTTGAGCCTCATCTACCAATAAGAGAAATACAGGATTGTTTTTTAAATTCAGTAATCCGTTAAGCACCTTCCAAATACTTGAAGATTTACGTTCTAGTCGTTCAACGCGAGAAGGCATAGCGGCTTTCCACTCTCTCTCCTGTTTTATAAAAAGGGCCTCACCGGTAGTCTTATTTGTAGTTTCCTTAGAACTAAAAGCCTTTCTCTCACATCCTTTAACCAGCTCGCTGACAAAACTCTCAAGGAATAAAGCAGGCTCATTCAATTCGCTCGTTTTTATCGGCACCGCATATGCGTTTCCCATATTTGCGATATCGTGTTTGAACTGAGATAGTAAACTCGTTTTCCCCCATCCTGGAGCGCCTTTGATAACAAAGGTTCGAGATACGGTATCGGTCGCTTTCAACCGATCGTCTACCTGTCCTATGATTTCATTTCGAATATCATCTCTACCTACAAACGCCAAGGGCGGTTCCCGTTCTTTACGCCTGGTGTATTCGACCAATCGTTCGAGTTCTTCCTCGGAAAGCTCTCGCTGAAACTTGAGTTTTTGCATGTCAGACGTATTCACTTTTGGGACTTACATACCTTAGTGTCGAATAATCTCCACACCAATGCTATCTATTTGACGCCTCGCCGCCCAACTCCTCCTGCAACAGATGTGGTAGCGAAAAATGAAACATTTTGAGTTGATAGTCTAAGGTTGCGTTGGACCCGTATTTGATCTCCAGGAGATCAATATGGTTATCCAAATCTCAGCGACGACAACTTTCGCCAGACTTAAGCTTACATTGGCCATAACGGTGATTGAAGGTGAGTAAATCTTGGCTGAACGTTCGTCTCGCTTTGAGATTCAGACCGCACAGATACAACAACGACAGCTACTTGAGGAAGTTGGTATGGTGTTCGCGCCACACGCGCCGGGATCTGCGAATGAATGCATTGTTACAATCACGAACGCTGGCTCTAGAGTTTGGACCATTGCCTTCCAGACGATGTCTCAAGGGACGTAACCAAAGACGAGATACAGCATAAACTACACAGTACAGATTTTCACACCACCTTCTCGATCGAGAGGGTGATGAGGTGAATCCACACTCAATAAATAAGGACATCAATTTTGTCATCTCATAAAAGCGAACCGCCGGTATATGAGTTCCGAACAGCTTGGCAAGCTGTCATTTTTTTCTTCTGCGGTCTATACACTCTACATGCGCTTACCGCCGAGGAAATCAATTCTGCAGATGATGAGATTTCACAGATCCGTTCAATCCTGATCGAGAACTCTCCCTACTCTAAAGAACTCATCGAAAAAGCGCTTGACATTGCTGATCGAATGCTGATCATCGACACCCACGTCGATGCACCCATTAAGCAGTACTACGAACAACGAGATCTGACACATTGGAGAGACGACGTCGAATTTGACCTTCCTCGAGCCATAGCTGGTGGATGGAACTCAGTGTTCATGTCCATCTACACATCGGCAAGTGCAGCAGAAACCGGTGAATCCAAAGAAATCGCGGATTTTGAGATTGATTTTGTAGAAGACCTTGTGGCAAGCGCACCTGCGATGGCGGCAATCGCTACCTGTACAAGTGACATCCTCATACTTCGCGAACAAGGCAAATTAGCACTTCCGCTCGGAATGGAGAACGCTAGTGCATTACATGGCGATCTCACTACCCTGCCATATTGGTACGACCGAGGAATCCGGTATATCACTTTGGCACATTCAAAGTCGAATGAATTTTCAGACTCGAGTTATGACGAAAATGAACCATGGCAAGGGTTATCCCCAAAAGGCGTTGAACTCGTTCAAAAGATGAACGAAATGGGCATCTTGATCGACATATCACACCTTACAGATTTAGCCTCGTGGCAGGTACTGGAGAAGTCAAACACTCCGGTCGTAGCCACGCATTCTTCGCTGAGACACTTCATCCCAGGCTTCCATCGAAATATGCCTGATGACATGGTTGTTGCAATGGCAGAAACCCAAGGAGTGGTCATGATCAACTTTGGCAGCACGTTCGTGTCCGCAGAATCACGTCAGTGGTCAGATCAATATACAGAAGCAACAAGAATGGCAATGGGTGAAGAAGAGTGGGAACGTGAACAAAGACAGCAATTTCGTACTAAGTATCTAGAAGAAAATCCATTTCCATTTGCAACAGTGGGGACGGTAGCGGACCACATTGATCGTGTCGTCGAACTCGCTGGGATTGATTATGTGGGACTTGGGTCCGATTATGATGGAGTTGGCGACACTCTTCCAGTAGGGCTGAAAGATATTTCTCAATTACCTAATTTGATCGCCGAACTGCTAGATCGAGGCTATTCGGAGAACGATCTAGAGAAACTTCTCGGACTGAATTTCATGCGAGTTTGGCATGAGAACGAACAATACGCTAAGTCGTTTGGTAATGAAGCGAAGTGTTCACATTAACCTACGAGTAGCTCCGCGAGATGATGTTCTAACGTGGTCCCAATGGGATGGTCTACATGGGGTGATCACCAAATTACCAGACACCACCGACGCGCGTGATGCGATGGATTATTACGCCGAACTACGGCAGGTCAATCACTGTTTCCGAGTCACCCAACATAGTCTCAAAATTCGCCCGTTCTTTTACTGGACACCGACACGCAAGAATATTGAGAATTACAAACGCTACCGCACAGACAATAGCGTTACGCAGATTTATGAGGTCTTGGACATGTCTCCAAGGTTTGAGAATTCGGAAAGTGAAGTTCTTCGGCTTGTTAACCAAGTGGAACCTTATGAACAGTTTCTTGATATGTGGGCAGGCGAAGATTGGTGGGTCGACCACGACCGTAAACTATAAAAGTAGCGTAAAGGGTGACCAGTAACAGTCTGACTTGCAAAAAATAAAGTTTCAAAGAAAATTGTCCGCCAAGGAAATTGAAAGGTTAGAGACATATCAGAATCGCTGGGAACGTGAACCACCTTTGGCTTTTGAAGGTAGAACAGAATTGTTGAAAGATGTAGAAAGGCAGGTGGAAGATCGTTTGATGGCAACCGGTACGGTATCTCGAACGCTTATTATCAAAGGTCCGCCTGGTAGCGGAAAGACGAGTTTGC
>MPMU01000131.1 GCA_002238665.1 Gammaproteobacteria bacterium bin55 | reverse complement strand
GGGCTTCTCCCTGCCTAGGTAGTCCCTGAAAGGCTCAGTACAATTTCGATAGTCGTCTTGGCTGACTGCGTTGAAGTTTCGTTCTAACCTTCTCAGACGGATGCTATCTCTGTTTTCCTTTTGCGTTTCTCCATCTTTAGCAACAGCTAGTTCAGGTCTATTCTCTAATTTTTGCTTTGCAACGTCAATGCTTGCCTTCAGGATGTTGAGTGCTGCGTCCAATTCGCCACGCCTATGTAATCGTCTACTTAAGACCTCGGCAAATTCAACCTTTGATTCGTCTAGTGCAAGCGAGCGTAGGAAGTACTTATCACTTGTCTCATCCATTCGAAGATATGCCTCAAGGAGCTCGCGCTCAGCGGTGGCCGGCAGATCAGGAATGCTTGACAACACATCCTTTAGACGCGTCGAGAATGTTCGATAATGATCAGAAATACACCATTTAGTAGGTCCACTTGAGTCTAAAGGTTTGGAACAGTCTCTGGTCAATTGATTAACAAGCAACATCGCGGCTTGAGTCCACTCTATCGCGAGCGACTCGTCATTTATGCGAATCTGGGAGCCGTAATGGTCGAGCAACTTGAAGCATTGATCTTCCAATCCGATTTCGAATGCGTAGTCGTTGCACATCATCCGGAGGGACTCCTTGTAGTCGTGCTTAGATGTTAATCCATACTCGCGGGCTAACGTGTGAACGACTGTCGCTCTTCTTTTCTTCTCGTGATTTTCCATATCGATTCCAAGCTGCACAGCAATTTGCTTGAGATCATCAGAATCTCCTGTAAGAATGGGGTCACTAATTGAATCCATGGCATAACGAAGTTTGTATATACCGTTGCTCTTGTCCATGGCATTGTCATATAGGTCGACTAACGTTCTCTGAACGTGCTGAATCACACCCCGAAGCTCGTTTTTGGTCAGTTCACTTCCTACACCATTTCCCGCCAACCAGTTATCAATCAATTCGTTCACATGGTTATACATCCATGTTGGGAACCAAATCCAATGTTTACGGCAATCGCGTTCTAGTTCATACTGCTTAATTTCAAGCTTTATAGTTTCAAGAACTCCGTTTTCTTCAAATAGAACAGTCAGTATGCCCAACGCCGCCAAATTGTCTGGCTCCGCCGCCAATAGTGTGCGGAGTCGCCGTGCTGTATCACGCTGTCCGAATACTCTCACACCATGTTCGTTATATTGGTTGGAATCCAATCTCGCATATGCTCGATCCAAAAGCCACTCATCCCCATCGTATGCATTGGATTCGAGTTCAACTAAGACGTCAGGGCAAGGTCCCTTGTAGCTAGGATCTAAGGGTAGGGAACGGTTGAGACAATAATTCGTAGCATCCTCAAGCGATACATCGTATTCCGATGTTCGAACATCGATACACGAGTCCAGGCTAGCATTGCAACGACTACCAACGCGCTTTTCCAAATCCATCATTAATTTATCAGATTCACACGGTTCGTAGGTCCAACTAATTCCGATCTCGACTTCGTCAGAGCCACCACAAGCCTCGTCCGTGTACGTTAGCGGGTTACCAACGCAAGGCTCGTCAGTGTCGGTTAGTCCGTTGCCAAGAACTTGCTGCCCTATCATCAATACAACTACACTAAGGTAGCTAGCTCTTCCAAGGTACAGAATTCGTTGACGAACTTGATCATAGTTTGGCAGGAAAGCGGGCATTTAGATGTCTATTGACCACATTCAATAATTCGTCCTGAAGGAGGTATCCTCAGTAGTACGGGATAGTGGTAAAAGACCCGGGAAATCAGGGTCCTTCACATTAATCAGAAAAAGGGCTTCTCCCTGCCTAGGTAATCCCTGAAAGGCTCAACACAATTTCGATAGTCGTCTTGTCTAACTGCGTTGAAGTTTCGTTCTAACCTTCTCAGACGGATGCTATCTCTGTTTTCCTTTTGCGTTTCTCCATCTTTAGCAACAGCCAGTTCAGGACTATTCTCTAAATTTTGCTTTACAATCTCAATGCTTGCCTTCAGTATGTTGAGTGCTGCGTCCAATTCGCCACGCCTATGTAATCGTCTACTTAAGACCTCGGCATAGTCAACCTTTGATTCGTCTAGTGCAAGCGAGCGTAGGAAGTACTTATCGCTTGTCTCATCCATTCGAAGATATGCCTCAAGGAGCTCGCGCTCCGCGGTAGCCGGCAGATCAGAAATACTTGACAACACATCCTTTAGACGCGTCGAGAATGTTCGGTATTGATCCATAATACACCGATCAGTATCTCCAATTAAATTCAAAGGTTTGGAGCAGTCGCTGGTCAATCTATTAACAAGCAACATCGCGGCTTGAGTCCACCCTATCGCGAGCGACTCGTCATCTATGCGAATCTGGGAGCCGTAATGGTCGAGTAACTTGAAGCATTGATCTTCCATTCCGATTTGGAATGCGTAGTCGTTGCACATCATCTGGAGAGATTCTTCGTAGCCGTGCTTAGACCTTAATCCATACTCGCGGGCTAACCTGTGAACGACTGTCGCTCTTCTATTCTTCTCGTGATCTTCCATATCGATGCCAAGCTGCACGGCAATTTGCTTAAGATCATCAGTATCTCCTGTAAGAATAGGGTCTCTAATTGAACTCATGGCATAATCAAGTTTGTATACACCGTTGCTCTTCTCCATGGCATTGTCATATAGGTCGATTAACGTTCCCCGAACTTGCTGAATCACATCCCGAAGCTCGCTTTTGTTCAGTTCGCTACCTACACCGCTTCCCGCCAACCAGTTATCAATCAATTCGTTCACATGGTTATACATCCATGTTGGGAACCAAATCCAATGTTTACGACAATCGCGCTCTAGTTCATATGCCCTAATTTCCAGCCTTATAGTTTCAACAACTCCGTTCTCGTCGTATAGAACATTCAATATGCCTAACGCCGCTAAATTGTCTGGCTCCGCCTCTAGTAGTGTGCGGAGTCGCCGTGCTGAATCGCGTTCTTCGAAATTTCTCACACCATGTTCGTTGAATCGTTCAAAATCCAATCTCAAATATGCTCGGTCCAAAAGCCACTCGTCCCCATCGTATGCATTGGATTCGAGTTCTACTAAGACATCAGGGCAAGATCCCTTGTAGCTAGGATCTAAGGGCAGGGAACGATTGAGACAATAATTCGCAGCATCCTCAATCGATACACCGTATTCCGACGTTTGAACATCGACGCATGAGTCCAGACTAGCACGGCAACGACTACCAACGCGCTTTTCCAATTCCATCATTAACTTATCAGATTCACACGGTTCGTAGGTCAGATCAATTCCGATCTCTTTTTCGTCAGAGCCACCGCAAGCTTCGTGAGTGAAGATTAGCCCGTTGCCAAGAACTTGCTGCCCTATCATCAATATCACTACACTGAGGTAGCTAGCTCTTTGAAGGTACAGAATTCGTTGACGAACTTGATCGTAGTTTGGCAGGAAAGCGGTCATTTAGATGCCTATTGACCACATTGAATAATTCGTCCTGAATATCATACTGATTTGCATACGATGAACTAAACGGATTCCTTGGCAATTGTCTGTGAACTCGCTGACATCGCGAATTACGACTTTTGTTTTACGGAA
>MPMU01000130.1 GCA_002238665.1 Gammaproteobacteria bacterium bin55 | reverse complement strand
GTCATACGTCAGAATCATGTCGGAGACTGGGGTACCGGATTCGGTAAATTACTCGCATATATTCAGGAGATCGACCAGACAGGCTCATTTCAGGTTGATCAATTAGATGAGATCAATGTGCGCGCTACTGAGCGGTTCAATTCAGATTCTGCATTTGCTGACCGAGCGCGGCAGATCGTGACTCAGCTACAAGGGAATGATGTCGCGACCCAGGAACAGTGGCGAAATTTCATGAAGGTCTCGCAAGACCACATGCAGGAAATTTATGGCGCGTTAGGAGTCACGCTCAAGCCAGAGCATACGCGTGGTGAAAGTGCCTACAACGATGATCTTCCCAACGTCATAAGTGACTTAGAAGACACCGGTTTGCTAACGATTTCGGATGGCGCGAAGTGCGTTTTCCTTGATCAGTTCAAAGGCAAGGATGGTGAAACGTTACCGATGTTGGTGCAGAAATCTGATGGTGGATATCTCTACCACACTACAGACCTCGCTACATTGCGTTATCGCCAAAGTTCCTATCAGCCCGACAGGATCTTGTACTTCACGGATGCACGTCAAAATCTACATTTTGAGATGCTGTTTGCGGTTGCCCGAGCGGCAAGCTTCGTAAACGAAACCACACAACTCGAACACCACGCATTTGGCAAAATCCTGGGTAAGAACGGTAGACCGTTCAGCACAAGGGATGGATCAAACATACCTCTAGTACAGCTACTATCAGAAGGTGAGCGTCGAGCTCGGGCGGTAGTCGATGAGAAGAGTGCAGACCTTCCAGATCAACAGCGTGAAATCGTCGGTCGGTTGTTGTCTGTTAACTCAATCAAGTACGCTGACCTCTCAAAGAATCGTGTCAACGACTATGTGTTTGATTGGGATTCAATGTTGGCACTGGACGGTAATACTGCACCTTATTTACTCTATGCCTATGCGCGACTGAACAGTATCTTTGCTCGAGGAGGCATTGATCGAGACGATCTCGATTCATCTGTACAAGTTACCGAGCCACAAGAACACGACCTAGTAATGCGATTGCTTCGATTTCAGGAAACACTGGAGCTGGTAATCAAGGAAGCCAAACCGCACTTCCTCTGCAACTATCTCTACGAGCTAACGGTGCATTTCATGCGCTTCTATGAATCGTGCCCCATACTCAAAGCAGAACAGCAAGTACGAGACAGTAGATTGTCGCTCTGTGCAAAAGTCGCTGAGACCCTCGAAAACGGTTTCGAGTGTTTGGGGATTACTCCCCTACAACGGATGTGAAGCTGAATCTAGGCTGAAGTCAGTTTTGGTACTGAATACGACTTTAGCTCGTCAACGAACTTACTCAGATGCTCTAATCGCCATCGCTCGGCGATTTTCTCAGAAGCTTCGCACCAATTACCGAACGCTTTCAGGAGCTCTTCCTTACGACCAGTTCGTTTACTCCAAACCTTGAGCAACTCTTCTTTGTGCCGATAAATTTCCGCAAGAACAGGGAACTGCTTAAAAAGCTGCTCCTGGTATTGGCTCATTTTCTGGTCCATCACGATTGGATCACGACAGATGGCCCGTTTGGCTTTTTGAAGTAATTTCCTAGAGTTTCCGTTCTCACTGGAGAGACTAGAAACAACAGGCGAGACAACCTGATTAGCAAACTTTGACATAACCGCAAATCGGTCATTGGCGAGCGCTCGCAACGTATCAAAATCAATTGCCGATTTTGTTTTGTCTTTCTCAATTACTGGTCCGACTTTATTGGGCTTACAAAGACCAAAGAACTCAAAGAGCTTGATATATCCCCAACCCAGATCAAATTCCCACTTCTTGACAGACAACTTCGGCGAGTTTGGATAGGTATGGTGATTGTTGTGAAGTTCCTCTCCGCAAATAAAGAATGCGATCGGCACAATATTTTTACTGGCATCTGGACATTCAAAGTTCCGGTAACCAATCGCGTGACCTACACCGTTGATGACTCCTGCTGCAAAGAATGGCACCCAGATCATTTGGATTCCCCAAACCACCAAACCAACACTACCAAACAATAGCAGGTCTATCACGAGGAGCATTCCGACACCGAGTTTATCCTGGTCGTAGATGTTGTTTTCCAACCAGTCGTCAGGTGTACCCTTACCGTACTTTTCCAGTGTATCAGGCGTAATTGCATCCCGATATGCCTCGACTCCTTTAAACAGAATCGTCCACAATCCCTTGACTTTCGGGCTGTGGGGATCGCCTTCGGTTTCCGTGAGAGCATGGTGCTTACGATGCACTGCGGTCCAGCTTTTCGTACCCATACCTGTTGTGAACCAGACCCAGAACCTCATTACATGTTGCAACGCTGGGTGCATGGTCATAGCTCTGTGAGCTGAGAACCGATGAAGATAGACCGTTATGGCGATAAAGGTCACATGTGTGGTGACGAGAATGTATATTGCTGCTGTTGGTATAGATAAACCGAGTAATCCATACCACCAATCAAGAAATTCCAACGTAAGCTACCTTCTCTGGTTGAACATCAAAAAAACAGAAATCGGATGTTTATAAGAGCTCTGATTTCCCGATTTCTAAATACGTAGTTTAACAAGAAGCTCTATGCAAGCTCCTAACGGAAATACCCGTAGTGAATACCAGTCAACACTAGCTTGGTGAGCGTTGAAAGAAACAGGCTAAGAACTCCTAACTTAGAACGTATTTTCGGGAATTTAGTCTTGGACAGTTTTGTGAACTCGAGCTAGTAAAAAGTAGTGAATTCAGCAGCCCAACGTTAACCTGGAGCCTGTGAAGTGTTTTTTGCGCGTTCTAGCATTTCTCCAGTTCGCTTCAATGTTTGTTGTAAAACGACAATCAAAATGAAAACCCAGCGACAAACAAGATAAGAAAGCCACCGATTCTCGCCTTGCTCGGTCGGGCTACGCCCTCCCAAGGTGAGGGTAATGCTGCTCCAGCGGATTCTCCAAACGCATATCTCAGCGACGCGGTAGATTCTGGTATGCGAGTATTAGAACCAGCAAACCAACTAGCTGTTTCTGATATACAGACGTTGATAGGCAGAGCTCGCGAAACGGTTGTAGTCGTTCTAGGACCTCAGACTGATCTGAGCAGGAGAATTAGGGAGCATCTCGAGTCGAATCGAGTTGTATACAAAAGCACCTCCTTCAGAACTTGAGGGACCGATCCAGGTCTCTCAAGAAGGGGCGGAGGAATACGCTTTCGCTCCTGTAATGGTTGCCTTACGCGCGATGGAACAAGCTCGTCCTGTGCTAACTATGTCAATGGACAAGCAAGCCTGGAGTAAGTCGAGTGGGGGACTGCGTACGTTTCAGTGGACACTTTTATCCTTAAGTTTTTTCGTTCAGGGTGTGATGTCAATGTGACTCACTAGGTTCGTTGTCGGCATGATTCATGCCAGTTTGTTCTGGAAACAATTCTCCTTCTTTTGTCATCGTATCCTCAAGTTTGTCCTTTCTGGGTAGCTCCGCGCGTCTCAAAGGTGCCCGTCGCAAGGGATTGAACAGGTTCATAAAGTACCGATCAATCTCCTTCTTCGCCTCCTCCCGTGTTTGAAACTTGGTGCGATGCACAATTTCACGTTTCAATACCCCAAAAACCGATTCGGCCGAAGCATTGTCTGCCGCCGTCCGCACCCGGCCCATGCTGATGCTCAGCCCATGGCGTTCAAGAC
>MPMU01000129.1 GCA_002238665.1 Gammaproteobacteria bacterium bin55 | reverse complement strand
CAGCCCGCCAATCCTTACCGTTAGTAAGCACACCGATCCAGTCTCTATCTCGTGTGTTACCTCTTAGTGAGGCAGATAGATCTTCCATTTCAATGTTATGGTTGATGTAATCAGCAAGCTGCTCAAATTGGGTTTTGTTATCCCGTACAACCTCGGGCCCACATTTCCCTCTGGGTGACTTCGTCTCGATAACCACTCTAGCTTTCGGAATAACGATATCTGATTTGGTACCGTCTGGATACATATGCTCTAGGATGATCTCATTAGGCTCCAAATAGCGTTCGCAGAACTTAACTATCTCGCGGCGCACCTCTTCCTCATTCGTGAGCGTGTTTGGGTGTCTACTGAAAAACACGTTCTCTTTAGTTGGTGTCATGGCTATACCTTTTAACTCTCAAAATCAGGTTGTCTTTTAGTTTGACTTTTAGGGGTATTCACACTGTCCTCGATCTTTATTATTTCACTGATTTTTAGGAGCTTGGGTAGTCTCGTATATAAGCAAATTTTAATAACCACCTTATTCTACAAAATATGTTCTTTTTATATGTCTAGTAAGACTTCAGGTGTTCTTGCTGTCGAATTGGCACTCAATATGGAATTAAAGCGTGGGAGATGATCAGTACAACACTAGGTTAGATCACAGACTGAGTTCAGGAGGAGAATGGCTCACCAATCGTACTGAAGAGACAATGCAAAATTCCGAGGAAGTTCAGGCAGAACGATGACTCCCCCGAATAGATTCGGAAAATTTGCCCTGAAGTATCGTTCATCAGTGACATTCTTAAAGGAGAGTCCGAGTTTCCAATTCGAGAATTCGTACACAGCACCTAGATTGACCAGCGTGTACGCAGGCAATTTAATCGATCTGGAAAAACTTGACTCAGTGGCGGCGACAGCAACGGAACTGAAGTTAATTGCCAATCCATTACCAAAGTTATAGGTCGCAGTTGCACTCCAAATATTCTCTGGCATTCCAGCACGTCGCGCATTCAACGGCTGCGGTGCAATAAACCCACTCAAAGTACCACCATAGAAATCGTTCATCGGTACGCCTGGGACATCGTCTGCGCCAATGAAGCTGAACCGACCTCCCTGGTCAATCGTGTTGATATTGATCACATCAGTGGTTGTCCGCGTGGCACTTACCAACAGTTTTTCGTTTACCAACCACCTAAGCTCAAACTCCATGCCGGTGGTTTCGGTTGCCTGATTGGTCACAATCATCTGAGACCCTGCATCTGTGCGTTCTTGACGGAACTTAGAAACTGCAAAGTAGAAGGTGTCCTCCAGCAAATTCCCTTTAACGCCAACTTCCGATAACCTCGAGTCATCGACAGAATGACCAGTGGCTACGTTCGACGGGGTTATTTCTGCTCCCTGTCCAGCGACTACCGTACCTTGTTGTGACGCTGTGAAATAGGGTCGAATCTCCCAAGGAGTATTCCAACTAATGCTGACCGTCCAGGATACTGTACCTGGATCGTCCTCGGAATTCGTGATGATACAACTCGCATCCGCGCATGGATACGTAGGAGTTGGCAGAAGCAATTTATCGACTATTTCGCGACTCCTGACATTAATTTTGTCATATCTCAGACCGGTCAGGACATTTAACCCTTGCCAATCGAAATCGGTTAAAACAGCAAAACCTAAATCGAGGTAGTCCCCATCGGCATAGGTGGTGTAATCTGCATCTATTTGTGTTGCGAGTAACCGACGTACTTCCGCACTCCGTGGCTTGGTTAAGTCTGGACGATCAAAGTGTTCGTTGACAAAGTCATCTGCATGCAAGAAATCCGTGTAGCGAACTGATGGAGATACCTGGATTCCGAGACTCTTTTCTTCCCACTCAAATGTGTTATTAAAAATCAGTTTATCTTCAATAACCCATGAATCATGAAACTGCGAAAACCCAAGCGCTACTTCAGTCAAGATGTCATAAGTCTCAAAAAACAACTGATTGGTGACTTCCCAGCCATTGTTGAACCATAAAATGACATCGAAATATAGAGTCAACACGTCACTAGCTTGTTGGTCCAACGGATCAACTAACACCTGACTTCCGTCGATGGTCGTAACTTCCACATCGGAGAGAGAAAGAAGCTCTGGGAAGCAACCAAACACAGGAGTCTCACCGATCATGCAAGTACCGTCGTTCGATGAAGGGTCAAACGAAACTGTGGCACCAGGATGAATGAGTGGAATGAACGGTGAGAGATCAGACCAGCCGTCGTTATTGACGTCGAATTCCTGATGCGAAATGAATCCGTCGCCATTCGCATCCAATGGCTGTGGCGTCCCAGCCACATAGGTACCATGATCAATCAATTCTTGTGTAATGCGATTCCATCCGCCTATTTCGTTGGTATCTGCGCGATGGTACATTCCACCAAACTGCCACTCCATTTGATCGAAATCCAAGTCGAATGACGCTTGCAGAATCCGTTGGGATCGCGAAGTGTGGTTGTAGTAACTGCCTGAATCCTCAATTTCGCCAAATACTCGATAACCCAAGTGATTGTCGCTCAGATCCCTTAACCCACCGAACTCAAACTTGCCTATGCGCCGTTGCCAGGATCCACTCTCGAAAGCGACTGAACCCGTCGAAATCTCTTCGTGGTTCATGTGACTATCCACGTGCGCTGACTTTGGATAGAAATCAAGGTATCCACCGATCTTTGCAGGTCCGTGAATAGGCGATGGGGGTCCACGCACGATATCTATTCGACTTGATGCCGCGATTGGGGTTGGGTAGTTGCCAGGGTTGTCTAATCTCCTGATTCCCCGAAAATAGGTCTCGCCTGGCGTACCCCGAATATCCAAGCTCCCCGCTACGCCGAAAAAAGACTGGGTAAAACTTCCAGGTGTGAGAGAGATCAATTCGTCTATATCGCTGATCAAGAATCGTTCCAGCATCTCTTCACTAACCGAAGAGGCAGATCTGGGTGTGTCTTTCAGTGACTTTCCGAATCCGAAGACAGATTCGACTTCCTCCGTAGGAATACTTCCCAAATCTCCGACAACGACTATCTCTTCGACGTGTTCATGGTCGCTTGGTTCAGTATCCTGTGCAATGCTGTGATTAGTTATGACAGCGTATATCGAGATGGCCAGTATGGCTCGGATGCCGACTGAGATTTGGGATCTGATCGTAGATGCTTCTACAGACTTACAGTGTATGGGGAAGTACATATGATCGTTGAACTATCAAATTAAAGACACAGTTCCTTGACTGCCTGGTGCGACTGTTGCTCTCCTTGTGAGAAAGTAATCTGAAATCCACGTCAAGGACAAGGGCTCTGAACAGCATCACGGTAAGGGCATATATTAAAAAACAGAGAATCTCACCTTTCCGTACGTCTAGCTGTGAGTTATGTCAAATATTTTCTGCAAATTCCGTTTTGGGTGGTTTCGCTGACCCACCTGCAGGTGGGTCAGCGAAAGTCGGCGATGTGTGTCGGTCATACCGCCTCCTGTATTTTCATGGCTTGTTTTTGCACGTCTTTTTCGAGTCCGATAGCGCCGCTGAGATAGCGTTTACCCGTCACCCAGTTTTCGTGAGTTTCTGCGCCCAATGCACGTATCAACCGCAGACAAGACTCCTCGTTCGGAAATATCACTACCACGCTAGTCCGGCTATTGACCGTCCGGTTGAACCGTTCCAGCATGTTGGTGGACTTCATGTGTTTGCGATGAGCATGTGGTAAGCGGTAGACCGAGAATGTCTCCTCGATGTTTTCTTCAGCCC
>MPMU01000006.1 GCA_002238665.1 Gammaproteobacteria bacterium bin55 | reverse complement strand
CCCTATATAGATAACCAAGGTGAGTATGTAGCACTTGCGGCGGCAACCAATCGAACCCATCGTTCGATAGATATTTTCCAAATCTCAACGGACGGAATTATTCATTTTTTACAGGATGTTCCTGTCTCTATTGAAGAGCCTTATGGAATTTGCATGGGCAAAGATCAACAGGGGCGAGTCCATGCCTTTGTCAATGGTAAAGACGGTACCTATCAACAATGGCAAATTACCAACCGAGATAACGTCATCGATCCCAAGCTCTTGACGGAATGGCAACTCAATACCCAGCCAGAAGGTTGTACAGTAGACGACGAAAGTTGGACGCTCTATGCAGGTGAGGAAGAGCTTGGAATCTGGTATATGTCAGCAGATATCGGACAAGAACCAGAGATGACCCTTATGGATGATGTGTCGACTGGCCACTTCACACCTGATGTTGAAGGCATGGATGTATATCGTTCATCACCAGCTCGTGCTTATCTAGTCGTATCGAGCCAAGGGGATGACTCGTTTGCAATCTATGACATTAGTTCAGATAAACACTTTATTGGCTCAGTACGAATTGTGGACCATCCAAATGATCTGATCGACGGAGTTGAAGAGACAGATGGACTCGCCCTATCCTCTATTCCAATGGGTGATAACTATCCATCAGGATTGCTAGTAGTCCAGGACGGCAAAAACAAATTGCCTAAGGCCAATCAAAATTTCAAGCTAGTATCATGGTCTGAGATTGAGAAAGCACTCAATCTCAAACCTTAGGGTACTTCCACATCGAAAAGTCTGATCGCTGACCTTTTCATGATCCAAACCTAATTCTGGACCACTACGCTCGCACAGTAGGTGTCGGTCTTAGGTGCCAAACACAAATCGTCCTTACAAGTCTGCACGGTCACATCCCCGCATAGTTCGTAAGCGCCCGGACTTGTATCACTGTTCACTTGAAATGCCTGCTTCCACTGAACATCCTTACCAAAATACACATCGAACAGTCCCTTGTATTGATACGCGGGTAATTTGAAACCACCTTGTTTCTCAATCCCCTCAGGAAAACTCAAAGACACATTGGTCTCAACCATATCCTCCTTCGCATTTCGACCAGTCGGAGCATAGATATACCACTCTGAATCCATATCAAAGTCAATGATTAAATCAGCTTGCTCGCCAACGCCAATGGTGTCCGGACCGGAGAATGCAATCTGTACTGGGTATCCGGATGAAGTCTCTTTTGTCGTTGTGGATTCGGTCGAAGCGAACACACTTGCTGGAGTTGCATCAATGGTTTCAGCAGGAATTACGGCTGTTTCTGCACTCCGTCGAGAGCCTAGCAACACATATACCCGTCCTTGATGTCGCATTGTCAGCCAATGTTCCTTACCTTCTCTATACAAACGCCCAATATCTTTCTCCCAGTATTCGGCTTGCATCTTTACGTTTTCTTCGAGTTCTTCTGGGGATAGTGGTGATTCGAATCCCATCTCTTCGTACCTAGCTAATGTGTTTTCCACGGTAGGTTTAGGACGAGGCGGATACAACCCAGGGTCTTTGCCAGCGCTCTCGACCTTATTAACTGCTTCCCATTCCCAGGAAAGTTCGTCGGAGAATTCACCGCCGTTCACCGTTGCTACACTAGCTCCGATCAATAGATCATTGACCCCGTCACCGTTCCAATCAGCTACGTATACTCTCTGACCGCTACCTGGAAGTGCTTTCGCGCCATCTGCTGCTGGTAGTAGATCTACTGAAGGTTCGAACCGGTGACCTTCTGAGGTTTTGACACCGCGGAAAAATGCTACCGCCTTGCTAACGCCCGCTCTATAACTATCAGTCACCATCAAATCCAAGACACCGTCTTCATCCCAGTCGACGACGTAGGGACTTACCTTCTCATCACCTGAAGTTGGAGCAGGAGAATCCTCAGAAACATAACTCAACTCTGTTTCCGTACGCTCGCGAACTTTAAGTGGTTGACCATGGATATCCAGGAGTAATTCCCGTTTGGCGAAACTAGGCCGTTTGCGTCCGCCAATATTCTCGCTAATCCGTAAAGCGTTTCCGCCTACGACTAGATCAAAATCTCCATCATCGTCAAAATCACCCATAGCGGCTGAGGAATAGACCCAATAGTTGAACGTTTCGATGTCTGGTTTAACTACATCCTCACCCCTAGCATGGAAGGGAAGCCAATTCGACGAAGGGTCACCTTCTTGTGGCAACTTTTCTCCTGGCATAAACCCGGATTCACTTCCTCTGAACCATGTGACTTCACCAGGGTGATACTGACCAGTGATCATGTCCTGATAGCCATCATCATTCAAGTCGTAGAAATACGGTGTAAACCCAATACAACACCATTGAGGAACTTCAAGGATGGTTCCTTCGGTATCTCTTGCCCAGCTAAAGTTGGGGTCATATTCGGGGGCTTGATTCGTCCCGACATTCTCATATACACGGATCGTCGAACCTTCAGCGCCACTTGGAAAATCTTCAGAGTTTGTCTCGAATTCTCCGACCAGTAAATCGAGATCGCCATCTTGATCCCAATCCCACAGTGCCGGTGCCGCTAGACCGTGTTTCTCGGTCAATATCGGCATGTCTTCAGTGGTCTTCAGAAGTATAGGGGGCGCTAACTTCGGCGTTCCCGCTATTCCTACATCAAGCAGTTCCGGAAAACTCATCTCATCACCAAGTGCTATCGTGGAGATGGATAAGGCTACAGTCAGATAAAGCGTTTTGAATTTCATGTATTGATCCTCTGGATGTAGTAATTCTAATTTGCGCGTCTATCTATATTCCTTCTCGTTGTATCCATCGCTCCAGATCAATGTCTCATCTACTGTGCGTTCGTTTGTAGAAATCACACTATTGGCTCGTGAATGTACGGTTGCTGTCTCATAGCCTCGTGCTGAGCTTACAAAAACCTATATCTGACCTAGATGTCGCATAGTCAGTGTCGTCAGAAAGATAGCCTGCAATCATGACATCGCGGTAGCTAAAATTTCGCGTGTTCATTTTTGTATACCTCTTCAACTTAAGTGAACAGCGTCCGATCGTTTTTTAGCGTTCGGGCGCATTTTTTTATCCAGTGTATTTGCAGTGGAATATTGTCGCAACCTTCAGCATTTTGGTCGTCGCATAATTTGACTTGAGCAATTGAGGAATACAACCATATGGTCCGTCTCAAAGTAAACGGTGAGGAACAAGAGATTCAAGCCGATCAAAACATGCCACTACTTTGGGTGATCCGAGAGATACTGGAACTGCCTGGAACCAAATTTGGATGTGGAATCGGCCAATGTGGCGCATGTACAGTTCACCTTGATGGTACTCCTGTCAAGTCATGTATCACTAGCCTGCAGATGGCCGATGGAAAATCGGTGACGACTATCGAAGGTATCGCATCGAATGGGAAAATGCATCCAGTACAACAGGCGTGGATTGATCACCAAGTCCCACAATGTGGCTACTGTCAATCAGGTCAGATAATGGCGGCAATCGGTCTTCTGGATCAGAACTCAAATCCATCCGAATCAGAAATCAACACGGCAATGCGAGGAAATATATGTAGGTGTGGAACGTACCCGAGAATGCGGGAAGCCATCAAGACAGCAAGTAGGTCTTTGAGCCATGAATAAGTGGACGAGACGAGGGTTAATCACGGCTGGAGTGATCGGTGGCTCTGCGCTTTTAGTTGGGGTAGGTATACGACCTGGAAACCGAGTCGCTAAGGTCAAATCCCTGATAACGAACGAATCCGAAGACGTTATTTCAAGCTGGGTTAAAGTCGACCAGAACAACATCGTTACTGCAATAGTTCCTCACGCAGAGATGGGGCAAGGCACTCACACTGCACTAGCTCAGATGCTTGCAGATGAAATGGATGTGGCTTGGGAAAATGTTCGAGTAGAGGAAGCACCCGCCCACGAAGAGTACGCGAACTTTTCGTTGGCCAAAGGATTCTTAACGGGATCCGTTGAAATTCCTAGAGTCTTGATGGGAACAGTAGATGGTATGTTCTTCCAACTCTCAAAGCTCTTTGATCTTCAGATCACAGGTGGTAGCACAAGTGTACGTTTAACCGGCAATCATGGTGCGAGAGTGGCTGGCGCGGCAGCAAAGGAAATGTTGCTTGATGCAGCAGCCGAGGAATGGGACGTGTCTCCCAATCAACTTACCTTAGAACAAGGGTACATAAGAGATTTATCGGGCGATCGAGTTGAACCTATCGCTACATTTGCGGCGACAGCTGGCACACGAGTTCCACCCGCAAAACCCAAACTGAAACAACCTTCTGATTTTCAACTGATCGGCAAATCAATGCCGCGGCTTGATATCCCTTCAAAAGTTGACGGAACAGCAACCTTCGCCATCGATGTCAATCTACCAGAGATGAAATGTGCAGCGATTCGACATGCGCCAGTATTTGGATCTCATGTGGTGCGCCTAGATCACTCAGACGAAATAGATGTAGTCGATTTACACACTGCCGTCGCCGTAATCTCGGATAGTTATTGGAAAGCAGAAAACCTCCTCGGTCAAGTCAAAATCGAGTGGAGCAAAACACCCCACGATTCGATATCAGACCAGCAAATCCTTGAGCAATTTAACACAGCCTTAACCGCTACCGGCGCGGAGTTTAACGAAGACCATTCTGCTGGCGACGTGGCATCAGCGCTTGCGAGTGCCTCTTCTCAGATTGATGCTACCTACTTCGCACCTAATTTAGCTCATGCGCCCATGGAACCGCTGAATAGCACCGCTCATGTCACAGAAGATCATTGTGAAGTGTGGACTGGGTCCCAAAATCCTCTAGGACTGAGATCTGCGGTCGCTGAAGCTTTAGATCTCGATGCAAGTCAAGTTGTCATTCACAATTGTTATCTCGGTGGCGCATTTGGAAGGCGGGTAAGTCATGACTTTGCGATTGAATCTGCCAAAATTAGCAAACATGCAAATGCACCTATCAAGCTTATTTGGTCTCGTGCACAAGATTTACAAAACGACCAGTATCGTACAGCCGTATCCAGTCGATTTGTAGGTGGTACAGGTGAAGACCAGCTTCCTAGTGTCTGGACAAACAAGTACGTTAACAAACACGAACCGGCCGAAGCCCCGCTCATTCCATACGCGATCCCGAACCAGGAAATTGCTTCAGTTGCCAGTCCTATTCACATTCCGTTCGGTGTGTGGCGAAGTGTTGATCATTCCCAACACGCGTTTTTTACGGAATCTTTTATTGATGAACTCGCTGCAAAAAGTAATTCCGATCCCTTGGAATATCGCCTCAAGCTCCTAGGTCACCTGCCTCGCTATCAGCGATTGCTTGAAAAAGTCCGAGACATGATTGATTGGAAGTTTGAGGATTTCTCTAAGTCCTCTGGGAGAGGACTGGGTGTTGCAATTGTCAAGTCATTTGGATCGATCGCGGCACAAGCCGTGCAAGTAACTGTTAACAACGATGAGTTGAAAATCGACAAAATCTGTTGTGCAGTAGATCCTGGATTCGCAGTAAATCCAGACGGCTTTAAAGCGCAAATTGAGGGAGGAATCATCTACGGATTGACCGCAGCGCTCTACGGGGAAATAAACGTAGAGAACGGTCGTGTCAAGCAGTCTAACTTCCACGACTACCCGATTGCTAGATTCGATGAAGTACCTGAAATTTCAACAGAGATCATCAATGGCGGCGGGCCAATGGGAGGTGCAGGTGAACCTGGTACACCACCCATCGCACCGGCGTTAACGAACGCCGTTTACGTTGCTACTGGAAATCGAATCCGTAAGTTACCCATTTTTAACTTGCAGAGTGGGCGAAAACTCAGTCGGACACAGACCGTAACCTAAACCCGAACAAACCATTTATGACAGGTAAGCATTAGGGAAGTAATGCTCCACCCTCGACATCAATGGTCGAACCAGTCATGTAATCATTCTGAATCAAAAATATGATCGCAGAAGCTACTTCGTCTGCCGTCCCAGCGCGAGGAATTAACATGCGCGAGGTTGCTCGCTGAAGGAAAACATCTCGATTCTCGCCTTCCTGAGGGAACATTGGCGTATCGATGACCCCAGGACATACCACATTGATCCTTCGAGGTACGATTTCAGGTGCGATCGCCCGTACAAATCCTTCCACGGCATTGCCTACAGTGGAAATCGCGGAAGAACCGGGATTACTTTTTCTTGCTGGATAACCACTGACCAGCACAATCGCGCCATCTTCGGGTAAATATTGAGTACCCAAACGTACCGAGTTCGTATACCCCCACAACTTCCGGAACGAACCTTGAAATCCGTCTAAGTCCATCTCTAAAAAGGGTCCCGACGCACGTGCGCCTCCAGTTGCACCATTGACGAGGATGTCGAACGGAGCTTCTTCCTCAAACAGGTCCGCAAGTCCGGCTCTATCGAGTACATCAACTTGCCGAAAGGAAACATTGCTACCAGTTTGCTCTTTAGCCGACTCTAGATTACTTCCTGATCGACTGCATGCCACAACGGAGGCACCTGCAGTTTCAAGTTGTCGCGTTGCAGCTAATCCAATGCCAGAAGTACCTCCCAGTACGATTGCTTTTCTGCCGTTAATATCCATTTCTTGTTTACCTTAATTTATGTTGAATCAATCTCTTCTGGAGTTTCACCTTGTGCAACTACCATCGATTTAATTTTTGAGGCTGCCGAATCAATCTCCGATGGGTCGGTCCCACGAATGACTAATACTGTGCCGTATCGGGACTCACCTGTGAAAGGGTAACTACCGATATCCAATGTAACATGCTGCTCTTGTATCTGTGCTAATTCAGCGGCGATGTTGCTCTCTCCGAGATACACCTTGATTGACTTAGAACGGACTACGTCTCCCCCTTTAAACTCGATATTTGGGAGCATATTCTGCAAGACGAAGGGAATGCCTGCCATCACGTAGACATTTTCAATCTGAAATCCCTGTGGCCCACCGGTGGAGTTTTCGATCAACGAAGCACCTTCCGGTACCCTCGCCATGAGTAATCTGTTTTGCATTACTTCCTCGGGTGCCGGCCGACCCCGAATTCTCTCTGCAATCGCCTCATCAATTACCAACGACACGCCAAATGCCTTTGCCACACAGTGGGCGGTGATGTCGTCGTGGGTAGGACCGATGCCTCCCGTGGTCAGCACATAGTCGTAGTTTTCTCTAAGGTAATTGATTCTCTGAACCAATACATCCTCTATATCTGGCACCACCTGGGATTCGGCTACAGTAATGCCACGAGCCACGAGATGTTTCGCAATATACTGCAGATTCGCGTCCTGCGTTCGCCCTGACAGTATTTCATTGCCGATGATCAGAACACCGGCGGTTACCACATGCTCAGACAGCTTGATTCCTCCTTCTACTGGCCTTTAAAGTTTGGTGGCCGTTTTTCGGCGAATGCCAGTCTACCTTCCCGATAGTCCTCTGAATTGAAGCACACGGTGATCATTTCTCGGACCGCCACTAAATCATCTTTCTGACCTCCACGCTCATACGCATTGGCTGCTGCTTTTGCCGCTTTAACCGTCAACGGCGCATTCCCTGCGATTCTTGCGGCGTACTCTTGTACCGCACCATCAATGGTGTCTCTGCTTTCGAGAAAATTAATCAATCCCATCTGGTAGGCTTCCGCCGCTGAAATTCTTCGTCCCGAAAGCATGATGTCTCGTACTCGAGGAACTCCGACAATCCGCGCCATCTTAGCGATGCCTTCGTAGTCATAGCCTAATCCCAACCTCACAGCAGGGATAGCAAAGGTACTGTCCTCCGTAGCGAATCGAATGTCTGCGTGGAGCGCAGTCGCTAGACCACCACCCATACAGTAGCCAGTAATTTTCGCGATGAGCGGTTTTTGCATTGATGCTACGGCATGAGAACCGCGAGCGGAAGCTTTTCCATAGGACTCGTTTGCTTCAGCACTACCCCGTGCCTTATCGAATTCGCTGATGTCTGCACCGGATACAAACGCCTTGCCACCAGCGCCGGTCATGACCACGACCTTTACTTCGTCCGATCTTTCGAAATACTCAATAATCTGAGCTATACCCTGCCACATTTCAAGAGACAGCGCATTATGCCGTCTTGGGTTATTGAACGTCATCCATCCGACGCCATCCTGGATGGTCGCCAACATGCGATCAGTCTCAAGTGTAAGTTTCAAATTGCTTTCCTGCATAAAGTCCTACTCACGTTTTTAGATATTCAAAACACCATTCCGCCAGGTATTTAGATCCGATTAATCTTGATTCAATTTAATACACGCAATCACTCGGATAGCGCGCTTCGTCCTAGTCGAGTCTCCGCATTCGAATTGAGATTTTCATTCCTTCGACAGGAACTGAAACCTTGATGTCATTGAACTGTGCATTCGGAACATTTGCTATTTCAGGATTCTGCGACAGCCCCCAGTCTTCGATAGGAATCTGATTAACGTTCCGATCAAGCATACCATTGCCGTTCTCGTCATGTACTAGCTGCACGACGTACTCGCCTTCTTCGAGCTCATCTATTTCGACTTGGATGGTTCCCGTTTGAGCTGGCACAGCCGTACTAAATGCGCCCATACCGCGACCATTACGGTCAGTCTCAAAAAACTCGCGATCTATCAATCGAACAAGGATTTGACCTTGATCTGACCTGACATCAGTGACATCAATAGTAAGAGTAGCAGCCATCGTATTCGGTAGAAGCCACAAGCCACCACCAAAAACCAATAGAACAAGCAGTTTTTTTGCTTTTTTTCGCAAGCGATAACCCATTAGCGGTCAAGCTTATTCAGTAGAGATTACATTGAATCAGAGTCAACATATTAAACGAATTGATTCCTTACCTCAACGAGATCACGCTTTTTAGCCTTACCGAAACTGGTTGAACACGCTGCTCCTGAGGTCATTGAAACCTAGATTGATGCCAAGGTTCTATCATCTAATCCTTCTGAAACCGTACCGTCCTCTCCCAGATGAATTTTGAGACTACCCAAGAACACGAACTAATTCGCAATTCGATCCGAGACGTTTGCTCGAATTTCCCAGACGAATACTGGTCAGATTGCGACGAAAACCATAAGTTTCCATGGGACTTCTATAACGAATTAGCAACCGGCGGCTGGATAGGTGTAGCTATCCCAGAAGCGTATGGCGGTAGCGGACGCGGTCTAACTGAAGCTTCAATTATCCTTGAGGAAGTAGCTGCTTCTGGTGCTGCAATGAATGGTTGCAGTGCGATTCACCTTTCCATCTTCGGCATGCATCCGATAGTCAAACACGGTTCTGAGGAGATGAAACAGAAGTATCTTCCCCGCGTCGCGGCAGGTGATCTACATGTCGCTTTTGGAGTGACTGAGCCGGACGCAGGTACAGACACTACTTCAATCACAACTACCGCGCGCTTAGAGGGGGACCACTACATCGTTAAGGGTCGTAAAGTGTGGACAACCAAAGCATTAGATTCTGAGCGAGTATTGCTTTTGACTAGAACACAGGCAAAAGACAAAGTGGAAAGACGTTCGCAGGGAATGACACTCTTATTTGCTGAACTGCAAAGACCTGAAGTCACTATTTCAGCAATTCCAAAAGTTGGAAGAAATGCTATCGCCACATGCGAGGTCGTCTACGATGATCTACCCGTGCATATCTCAGATCGAGTCGGTGAAGAAGGCAAAGGTTTTAGACATATTTTGGATGGTCTCAATGCCGAACGAGTGCTGGTTGCGTCCGAAGCCTTAGGTATCGGGAAGGCTGCTCTTCGACGAGCGGTTAACTACGCGAATGAACGGGTCGTTTTTGGACGTCCAATCGGCCAGAATCAGGGCGTGTCCTTTCCTCTAGGTGAGGCAAAGACTCGTCTCGATGCCGCAGAACTGATGATCAGAAAAGCATCCTGGATGATTGACAATGACCTACCTTGTGGTCAGGAGGCAAATATGGCGAAATGGCTAGCCGCAGACGCATGTTTCCAAGCTGCCGATCAAGCCGTACAAACACATGGTGGCTTCGGATACGCGAAGGAATTTCACGTAGAACGTTATTGGCGTGAAGCGCGTCTACAACGCATAGCACCTATTTCACAAGAAATGGTCATGAACTACGTATGCGAACACGTACTAGGACTACCAAGGTCCTACTAGAGCACTTCTACCTCATTATTTAGTCAGCAGCAACGGTCATAGACTCGATCAGGGTTGAACCTGTTCGGATCGATCGACGAGTGTCGATATCGTCACCAAACCCTATGATCTGATTGAATATTTCTGGGAGTTTCCCTGCGATTGTGACGTTTTCAATCGGAAAAGCAACTTCGCCATTCTCAATCCAATATCCAGCAATGCCAGTAGAGTAGTCACCTGTGAGTATGTTTGCGCCTGCACCTTTAAGCTGAGTTACCATGATGCCATTGCCGGTAGCTTTTATCAGGTCTCTATAGCTGGTCTTCTTGGACTCAACTGTCAAATTACATAACCGACCCGCGTTACCAGTTGAAGGCATGCCAAGCCGTCTGCCGGTATAAGTTCTCAACGCATAGGACTCAACCACGCCATCTTTAATAAACGACTTCTCCGATGTAGCAACACCATCTCTATCGTAAGCACTACTGCCCACCGCATTCTCTAGGAATGGGTATTCAGTAAGGGTCAGTTCTTTAGTGGCAACCTGTTTGCCCAATGAGTCATATAGATACGATTCCTTGAGATAGAGCATGTCACCACTGATTGCGCTTATTAGCGCAGAAAACAGCGACCTAGACGTACTGGAATCAAATAGCACAGGATATTTTCCAGTCTTGATCGATTGTGGGTGTAGCCTTGAGAGAGCTCTATCTGCTGCGACCACACCGACGCTATCTGGCGGATCTAACTCAGATGGATCGCAGTGAGAAGAAGACCATCCTTCGACCTGCTTGTTTCCTTGACTATCCTGAGCGATCGCTTCTCCGTATAGAGCGTAATGCGTGCTCGCCGAGCTCTGGAGAAATCCAAGACTATTTCCTAAAACGCTGATCGTGGAACCGGCATGCGCCGCCGACCCATCTGAAGGTATTAACTCCGAACTATGGTCCATGGCAGCGACATCAACCGCAATGGCTCGTTCTATCAGTTCATCTGCGTTCAGAGGCTGAGGATGGTATACATCTAAATTCGGAAACGACGTTGCCAAGCGATCTTCATCCGCCAATCCGCCGTAGGGATCGGGCTCGGTATATTTGGCAATATCGATGGCGCGCCGTATCGCTTCCTGGATCGCGGCCTCACTAGTATCGCTGGTGCTCGTAACTCCTTTGGATTGCCCTACGTAAACTCGAACGCCGAATGATCTTGCTCGATCGAATTCGACCTTTTCTAGATCGCGGTTCCTTGCTGTGGCACTGATGCCAATTTGATCGGCAACGTGAATTTGGGACGCATCGGCTCCATCCGCCATCGCCTGCGCAATCATCTGCTCAACGAGCCCTAGTAAAGACCGTTTATCCTCTTCAGTATGTAAATCGTTGCCATTTCCCGAACTCACGCCGCAGTTCCTCCAACTCTAATCGAATCTACTTTCAATGTTGGTTGTCCAACCCCAACAGGAACGCCTTGTCCCTCTTTTCCGCAAACACCAATTCCATGATCCATGGCAAAGTCATTGCCGACCATTGAGATCTTGTTCATTACATCAAGCCCGTCTCCAATCAGGGTCGCATTACGGAGGGGGTGACTGACCTTGCCGTTGACAATTCGGTACGCTTCAGTAGCACTAAAAACAAAAGACCCATTGGTGATGTCCACCTGTCCACCTGAGAATTTCACGGCGTAGACACCATCCTTAATACTCTCAAAAATCTCACCTGGCTCACTCTCGCCACCAAGCATATAGGTATTAGTCATACGTGGCAGAGGTAGGTGAGCATAGGATTGTCGCCTACCGTTACCCGTCGGCTCAACTCCTGACAATCGCGCGTTCAAGGTGTCCTGCATATACCCACAAAGACGACCTTCTTCAATCAGGACCGTGCGTTGCGTGGGTGTGCCTTCATCGTCAATTGTTAACGATCCTCGCCGTTCGGCAATGGTGCCATCGTCGATAACAGTACAGAGTTTTGACGCTACTTGCTCGCCCACCCGTCCGGAAAATTTGCTGGTTCCTTTACGGTTGAAATCTCCTTCCAGTCCGTGACCTACCGCTTCGTGTAACAGAATCCCCGGCCATCCTGGTGCCAGTACCACGGGCATTTCACCGGCGGGAGCATCTTCTGCATCCAAATTTACAATGGCACTCCGAACTGCTTCTTTGACTTCCCCTTCAAAAGCCTCAGTTTCCACCATTCGTCCCAAACCGTAGCGACCTCCACAGCCACCGAATCCGACTTCCCGTCTATTTCCCTGAGAGACAAACACACTGACACTGAAGTGCACCAGCGGTCGAATGTCGCCAATCTCAACACCTTGACTATTGCAGACAAACATCGAATCCTGTGCGGCGCTGAGATTGAGCATTACCTGCTCAACTCTATTGTCGAGTGACCTAGCCAATCGATCCATCCGATTCAGCAACTTGACCTTTTCATCCTCAGTCATCGAGACCGTTGGGTCTAAGGGTTGATATTTCCGTTCAACTGAGATGGGCCTAGCCAAACTAACTTTTTGGTCTCCTCCCGATCTTGCGATGGACCGAGCGGCATCGCTGGCTTGTTGCAGGCTTCGAGAAGAAATCTCGTTGGAAAAGGCAAACCCCGTTTTTTCGCCTTGAATAGCCCTTATTCCCACGCCTTGATTCACTGAAAACGACGAGTCCTTGACTCGGCCATCTTCCAGGCTCCAGTTCTCCGAACGATTGCGTTGGAAAAAAATCTCGCCAGCGTCGACCTGACTGGTCATTATGCGCCCCAGCAAGGTATTTATTTCTCCAGAATCAATCGCGCTGGAATCCAATAGCTCTTTGCGAGCCTGTTCGGTTACATCTGTCAAGATTACTACTCCACTTAAAAGAGTTTATTGGGAAGGTTGGGAGTCAATTTCGGAGAAAGGATAGGTGGACTCAGGATCAATCATATTCTCAGAAGTACCTAGGTCTTCAGTTGATTGGGTAATCTTCGTGTCAGGGACTTGGAGGTTGCTCGCATCGGAAAGCGACACATCGAACATGCCAATGAAACTGACTTTCGGGTCTGTAAGCGAGCCTTCAACTTTGTATCGACCGCTGGTTAACTGTCTGATTTGATCATGCATCGTAGTGGCAGTAACCAAAAGTCCCGCCCCAAACGCTGGATTAGCAACTGCCATCGCCGCTGAATACCAAGGTAGAGCTTTGTGCAACGGTAGCGTGGCTATCACTTCGAGATTTACTTCCTCTGAATCCATGTTCACGGAACCCAACATGGTCAACTCCGTGCTCCTACCTTTGATTCGCAGAGGTTTGTCGAGACGGAGAATGCCTTCATCCGCGACACCACCAATACTGATATCCTCATAGGCATAACCTTTGAACAACACATCACCAAAATCAAGTTGTAATCGATCCACAATAGTTGAGATGTTCAGCAGACTAATGATTCGTAGTGCTGGATTAGGAGCGATTTCCAGAAATCTACCATCCCTTGAAGTCGCTCTAAATGCGCCGGATACGTTCGAGATTTCATAGGCTAGAGGCGAACCGGGCCAATACAGATTTCCAACGAGCTCGAAACGCTCACTTTCCATTTGTGTGTCGAAACCCCAGGCGTCCAACACCTCGCCTAGATCAGTACCTGACACCGAGACATCGAACTGCGAGATGTTTCGCTTAATATCCCAGAAGGCATCTGCCTGTGTTTCAATGTGCAGTCCTTTCACGTCACTGACTAGATCGGTGATCCTTAAACCATCGTCAGACGGGTGAATGGTCATGCTCCAACTTCCATAGTCCTCGTACTCTTGGTCCTCACTGAACAGACCAAATTGATCCACCTTGAGGTGCATCGGAACCAACGACTCTACTATAGAAGGGTGTAACGGATCACTTCCATCTTGTTCTTCAGTGGCAGATGAGACCCAGTTGAACTTCGTCAAGTGAACATTCATAAGATCGTCCGCGGGTTGTTCAACAGTACCGGAAATCATCTCAGAATCGAAACTGACATTCCACTGATCGGAATCAAACAGTGCATCCAACTTGATATCTTGAAGGGACATTTCCTCGAAATGAAGTGCGCCAACCTTCAATTCTTCTAGCCTAAGTCTTGCAAAACTGTCAGACGAAGCATCGCCAATCTCATAGGTCCACTCCACTATCGTACCCGTGAGAACTAATTCATCTTCGATAGCCTCTCTGCTACGAATCTCGGAATCAAATCCAATCATTCCCCTGAGTACTTTGCCATCCGCAAAATCCAACCATGCTTCTGATGCTCCTGTCACAATATCTAATTCATTGTGCGTGTCCTTAAAAGTAATACTCAGCGTTGATGGGCGAATCTGGTTTTTAGAGAGCTGTAACGGTTGTGGTGCGTCTATCTGAAGCCCGTACAAATCGCTTCTAATGACAAGCTTGGGTTCCTTGATTCCCTCCCCATTAACCGTGTATCTGCCGTCGAACTCCATAGTACCCTCGGCGAAGGACAGGTTGGTTCCACCTAGTACACCATAGATATCGGAATCGTTGATCTTCCCTTCAAAGTCGAAATGGATCAAATTAATCGGCGTGTCTACACCTTGAATGGTTGCGAGTTCACTCTTGACATTCAGTCGGAGAGGAAAACCGAACATCAATCCAGTAATTCCGGTTCCTTCTAGATTAAACGGTGATTGGTAGGAAAACTGTCCTACCAGATCATCCAGATACAAATCCAATTCCGTGTCTCCTAGCTGAACCCGTTGTAAGTCAAAATCCAAACCTACTTTGGTCTTTTCAGTATCACCATCGTAAGAAAGAGTTAAATCAGCAGTTAGACCTATCGCTCCTTCTCCCACCCAAGTGTTCTTCACTGACGCAAAGTACTCGTCTAATTCAGTCACCAGCACAAATTGAACCATTTTGTTCGGATCCGTGGTCAGACTAAAGTTCACGTCAAATGTGTCTGCACCGAAAGGAATGCTGACCACCCCTTGATCAATTTCCTCTCCGAATACTGTTGCTTTATCTACTTTGATTTGCAACAGTTCGTCGAACACAAAAATCTGTCCTGCACCATTCTGTAGTTCTGGCCAATCGTCCATATAGTCGACATTAGCTTCGCTAACTGCCACTGCCAGTCTCAGATCGTTGACAGTCTCCAACTCATCTTCGGACCGAAAATAGTGGTGTATGAAATCTATATCTCTAACAGACGCGGACTTAATCCGCTGTTGGATCCATTCAGGTACATCCTCTCCAATAAGAGTTGGCAGAAAAGTCATCGACTTTTCTTTAGAGAACTGAGTTTCATCGGAAAGAGCCAGATTGGTGATCTGATAGTTCTCAGACTGAAGATCGCGACTTAACCCAAGCTCATATTGGATCATCGCCCCATCGTAGTGCACTCGAGTATCATGGATGAAGAACGAAACATGATTGTTGAAAATCCCAACGTAGGCAGTGCCACTTGCTTGATCAAATTGCCACTCGTCTTCAAAATACCTCGCGACCCGGACTTTGACATCTGAGTCATGGACTCTGAGCCTAGGAAACCTGACGTCTCCACTAATTGCAATTCGATCAATTTCCAACCCCGGTGCATCCTTGTGTGCCGAGATTGATACATCTGTGGCATCTGCTTGAATCGCCAGCATCTCCCCATCCATTAACAGAACTGGGTAATGCAAAACTCCTTGTGGCTCTAAGTGGGTTAACCACTCGCCCAGATCGCCCTGGGTGCCAAAAGTATTAAGTAATACGGATGCCACGTCATCAATCTTGATTGATCCACCACGAAATACTGTTTCTGAATCTTCAGAACTAAAGGTAACTGAACCTAGCGAGATGTTCTGCGATTCCGTTTTAGCGACGATATCTTGAATTTCACCTATGGTGATCTCGTGATCACTCGACACTCGCAAAGATGCATTCAATTTAGTGTTTTGTTCGCTACCCAAGGCAATCTCAAATTCGCCTTGGCCGACAAACTCCGCGCCCGTTTCATGACCGCGAAAATCAACCGAGAAGGAGGCTTCTGGTATTTGACTTATGCCGATGAGATCGGGATGTATTGGAAAATCACGAACCCGAATCTTCACATTGCCTAGGTGTCCACTGGCGAAATAGCTCTCTCGAACAAGGTCGACGGCAACGTGTAATTCACATTCTTCGCAGGTCAGTGATGTCAGATCCAAACGGAATATCTGATGATTCTCAAAGTCACCAGAATGCAGGGAACCCAAGAAAAAATGGCTACGTGACTGTGTTTGGATCGCAATTCCCAACGTCTCTATGAATATTTCGTCACTGTAGAGCAGGAATTTGTTTTCGATTAAGTTGGGTAGCTCGAAATCTGTGTTAGGAAGCTTCGTAGCCGACTGTAAAAACACTTGAACGTGATCCACATGAACTCGCTTGGCTACCCAAGTCCACCTGAATAGTGATTCAAGCGTATCTAGCTCGTGATAGATGTTGTGAACGCTACCATTAGGAAACTGGATTTTTTCGATCGATATAGTGGGATTGATCAGGTTCCAACCGCCCGAGACTCCTTCGTATTGAAGTCCCTGAGCCTCAATGACTTGAGAGACCCATGGCTCAATCAACGAATCACTTGACATCAGAATGCGGCCAAGTGTCAGCAATATCGCAATTACGCATAAAGCTACCGTAAGTACCGTAGCAGTTATATACGTGATTTGCTTCATAGCACCGAAAGGATCAGTTGGCACACTCTTAAATTAGAGTACCTAAATGACTCGAAGTTGCCAGGTATCTACATTGAACTTCCTTAAAAGCTCTTCTGTCTCCACCAACGGCAATCCTACGACCGTAGACGGCTGACCTGTGATCTGTTCTACGAATATTCCCCCGATGCCCTGCAATCCGTACGCTCCCGCCTTATCGAAGGGTTCTCCGCTATCACAATATGCACTGATCTCCTCCTCTGAGATTGAGCGAATCTTGACCTGAGCAGAAGCTACTCGGGACTCCAGAGTGCGATCCACAAGGACACTCACACTGGTATAGACCACATGAGACGAACCTGAAATTAGCCGCAACATTCGGACTGCTCCGTCCCTGTCGATGGGTTTACTAAGAATCCGCTCCTGATCAACCAACACCAACGTATCTGCAGCCAAAATCGGCAAACACCGTGTCTCTGGCTTATCCCTTATTATCGATTGACACGCTCTTGCCTTCTCCGCAGATAAGAAAGCAACCACATCGCAGATACTCATTGATGGGTCGATCGTTTCGTCGATATTTGCTGGGACAATCTTGAAATTCAGGCCAATTTGTTTAAGCAATTCCGCCCTGCGGGGTGATGCAGACGCTAATATCAGCTGAAGCTTGTTAGCCACTCACCTAGTCCTTCGTGAGTTTTCGGCAAGGAAGCAGGAATAATGCGTAAGTTAACGTGACCAGTATCGTTGAAACGTGAATCCAGTTGAATTCCAGATTCAACAAAACCACCAACAGACTCACTTTAACGGAAGAAATAATGGTGAGCATCGCGAACATCAGCACGAGCATCCTATTCTCATAGTCCTCGTAATAAACATCAAAAATCTGACTCCCGATATACACGATTGCAGCCAAGCAAATCCCATTAAGTCCCAACGGGTGTTGGTACAACTCATCCAGTACAAACCCAATGATCCACATCAACACGAAGTTCAATCGGGTAGGCTGCGTCGTCGTCCAGTAAAACACGACCAAGGTGACCCAATCGGTGGGTAGCAAATAAAGCCACGATAAATTAACGGCTTGAGTCAATGACTGATAACTGGCAGTAGCTAGGACAGCTAACACCATCGTGACGACTATACCGACGCTACGCCTATCTCTAGCCACTCTGTCTTACACCCAGTATGACGTATACATACCGCTCTGAATCGTACGTTACACTCGATTGAACATCGACTCTGATCAAAGATTCCGTCGCACTTTCCTGAGTGAAAACTACCTTTCCAACCTCAAAACCAGGTAAGAATACGCCGCCAATTCCACTTGTCACTATCAGATCAGTCTCTTTAATATTCGATCTACGATGTATATGCTCCAGACTTAGCATTCCACCTATGCCGTTTCCGGCGGCAGTCGTATTTAATCCCGAACGTTTCACGGTTACGGGTAAAGCGTGCCGTTTATCGAAGATCGTAATGACTGTAGAGGTGTTATGTTGTACGTCAAGCACACGACCGTAGACTCCGGTAGGTGCGATCACCACCATGTCTATCTCAATTCCATCGTTACTTCCCACATTAATTACGGCTAGTTGTCGATCAAAATCCTGCACCAGACCGACGATTTCGACCAGTTGCATCTCATAATCAACACCGACCTGCACAGCTAGAACTTTCTGTAGCTCTTCGTATCTATTTTTTAGTGAACTGTACTGTTGGGCGACACCGTACATCTCTAACAATTGCCGATTGAGTAGATCAATCCTGTCCGTCAGATGATCGTGCGTACCGAAATACTGAGTAGTCGCGTTAACGGACTTTATAGGGAGATTTGCAACAAAGAGGATTGGGTCGGATATGTAAGAAAAACCTTGCCGGACAACGTCTAGGTAACGAGTGTTGTATTCAATGACAAACAACACCCCAGAAAGGCTACATATAGCAACGAACAGCACGAAGGTGATAGGGTTTTGAGTTTTCAACCTAATCGTGCCTTAAGTCGATTACGACAAATTTCCTTTAATACGATTCCTAGCGGATTCGCATCAAAGACTAATAGAAGCCCAGGATACGTGAGACGACAGTCTACGTCATTACTCCGGCAAGAACATACCTGACAATCGTTTAGATAGTACTATCTCACAACCCTTGGCTACGCATTGGAGAGGATTCTCAGCAATTGTCACGTGAAGACCGGTCTCTTTAGAAATCAAGGTATCCATCCCCCTGAGAAGCGCACCTCCTCCCGTCATCATCATGCCTAATCCTGCAATATCGGAGGCTAACTCTGGTGGGCATCTCTCCATGGTCTCCTTCACAGCCCCACAAATCAACTTTGCGCCTGTCGTCAGTGGTGCGAGAATTTCCGCACTTGAAAGACTGAATCTCTGGGGCACATTTTGTGCGATATTCTGTGCTCGAATGTCGACGAATGTTTCCGTCGTCTCCTCAATCACCGTACCAATATTTGTCTTAATGTACTCTGCCGTAGCTTCACCGATTTTGCATCGATATTTCTCACTCACGTAATTGATAATGGCTTGATCAAATACGTCACCAGCAACTCTCACACTTTTAGACTCGACAATCTGGCCAAGCGAAATCACGGCAACGTCCGTCGTACCGCCACCGATATCAACGAGTAAATTTCCTTGGGGTTTTTCGACATCTAATCCAGATCCTACCGCCGCCGCAAGAGGTTCTTCAATCAGGTGTACCTCTTTTGCCCCCACGGCATGCCCAGCTTCGCGAATCGCTCGCTTTTCAATACCGGATGAATTGCTGGGTAGGCAGATCAACATGATAGGGCGTCGCCCGAGCCAAGCACTCCCAGCAGTTCTTGCCATTCTTAAAAACAACTCCAGCATTTTGCTGGCGTATTCCGGCTCACTGATCTGACCGTCCCGGAGTGGACGAATCACTCTTACATTGGGCGGAGCTCTGCCAATCAGTTGTTTCGCCTGACTCCCAACAGCTACGATTTGTCTGGGATTTTCCGAAACGGCGATGACTGAAGGTTGCTCTACGACTATGCCAACATCTTTGATCGAGACTATGGTGTTAGCTGTTCCTAAATCTATCGAGATTTCGGAGTTCAGTCTTCTGACGATACTCTTAAACAAGGATTACTAATCCAAGGTGGATGGAAGAAAAAAGCTTAACGCATAGACCCTGCACTTTCAGCCACAAAAGAGATGTGTTGCAAACTTTTGGCAAGCTAATCGACGACAAAGTTAATTAAGTCGAATCAGAGAAAGCACTCAGAGAGTCTCATTAAAATTTAGATAACGGATTCAGGGCACAATATTGGACACCCAAACGATCGAAAAATTGCTTACGCTGAGCCAGATTCAATTGGAAGAAGCTGACAGAGATGCATTGGCAAAAGAACTCGACAAAATTCTCGCATTCATTGAAGACATGCAATCCATTGACACTGAAAATATCCTCCCATTAGCACATCCGGTGGACATTGACCAACCGATGCGAGAAGACAAAGCAGTTCTTGAGATTAACAGAACGGTATTTCAAGACGTTGCACCGAATGTGCAAGACGGTTATTACATCGTGCCAAAGGTCATCACCGCACGGTGAAACCTTATCAATCCCTCTCACAGATTCGTAGTGACCTGAATGCACGGAAAACCTGCGCGGTCGAACTCACGCAGCTCTATCTAGATCGAATCCAAAAGTACAACGACCAACTCAATTGTTTCATCTCTGTACACCCTGAACAAGCGTTTGCTGCCGCTCGTAATGCCGATCAGTGCATCCGCCAAGGCATTTCCAAACCTCTGCTCGGGATTCCCATAGCTCATAAGGACCTCTTCTGCACAAAAGGTCTACCGACTACCTGTGGTTCAAAAATGTTGCAGAACTTTGTCTCACCGTACGATTCGACGGTAGTGTCCAATATCAGAAATGCCGGTGCGATCACGCTCGGAAAAACAAATATGGACGAGTTTGCCATGGGTTCCTCAAACGAAACCAGTTATTTCGGAGTTGTGGCAAATCCTTGGGACACATCTCGTTCACCAGGTGGTTCTTCTGGCGGTTCAGCCTCCGCGGTCGCGGCGGGTTTAGTACCTTTAGCCACTGGTTCGGATACCGGCGGATCGATCCGTCAGCCCTGTGGGTTTTGTGGTACTACTGGATTGAAACCCACCTATGGAAGAGTATCCAGGTTTGGCATGATTGCATTTGCTTCATCTCTTGACCAAGGCGGGCCAATCGCTAATTCAGCGGCTGATTGCGCAACATTACTGCAAGCGATGGAAGGGTACGATCCACGCGATTCGACCAGTGCCAATGTCGCAGCCACTAATTGCGGTGATTTGAACAGAAAGTTAAAAATCGGCTTGCCAACTCATCTATTTAAGGATCTAGATGGCGAAATCGCTCAAAATTTGGATACAGCCAAAGCAGAACTGACCTATTGTGGTCACGAGTTCGTCGAAATTGAACTGCCACATTCTGACGTTGCGAGTGCTACTTACTACGTTATCTCAGGGGCTGAAGCATCTGCGAATTTGTCTCGCTATGACGGTGTCCGATATGGACATCGGGCAGAATCACCCGTTGACTTGAACGATTTGTATCGGCGAAGTAGAAGTGAAGGTTTCGGTGCTGAGGTGAAACGCCGGATATTGACTGGGACCTTCGCACTATCCGTAGGATATTTCGATGCTTATTATTTAAAGGCACAAAAAGTACGTAGATTGATTCGACAGGATTTTCTTGATGCTTTTGAGAGCGTAGATCTGATCTTCACGCCTGTCACACCGACTACCGCGTTCGAACTCGGTTCACTTACCGATAATCCGGTAGAGATGTACCAACAGGATTTGTACACCATACCTGCCAGCCTAGCGGGATTACCCGCCTTATCTTTACCTTGTGGGTTCAAAGACGGTCTGCCAGTCAATTTTCAGTTAATCGGGAGACACTTTGATGAAGCGACCATACTTAGTGCCGCCCAGCAATATCAAGGGCGAACTTCGTGGCATGAATCCCACCCAACCATCTTTGAATCCTCGGATTCCTAATCATCGGATCCGGACTTAGGGCAGACTTGATGGCTACTTGGGAACCAGTGATCGGAATCGAAGTACATGTGCAGCTGGATACGAACTCGAAGATTTTCTCCTCAACGCCGGTGGCGTTTGGACGAGAACCCAATGAATCAGCGAACCTCGTAGATCTCGCGATGCCGGGAAGCTTACCGGTTTTGAACGAGGCGGCAGTACACAAGGCAATCAAGTTTGGTTTAGCTATTGATGCCGAAATTGCAGCAGTTTGTCGATTCGACCGAAAGAACTATTTCTATCCAGACTTACCCAAAGGCTATCAGATAAGTCAGCTTGAGGAACCGATCGTCGGAAAGGGCAGACTCGAAGTACTACTTGACTCGGGGGAGACCTTAGATGTAGGTATTACACGTGCACATCTGGAAGAAGATGCGGGCAAGTCAGTTCATGATCGGTTTCAGGCTTCCTCGGGTATTGACCTAAACCGCGCCGGAACCCCACTCCTTGAGATCGTTACCGAACCCGATTTACGTTCACCTTCACAGGCTGCCGCATGCTTTCGTCAGCTTCATGCATTAGTCACCTGTCTCGAAATATGTGACGGAAACCTTCAGGAAGGATCCATGCGATGTGATGCGAACATATCTGTGCGGCCAGCCGGTCAGGAGGCATTTGGCGAACGCACAGAGATCAAGAACCTCAACTCATTTCGATTCGTTGAGAGTGCTCTGGAGTACGAGATTGATCGTCAGATTCATTCACTTGAAAATGGCCAGCAAGTCGCGCGCGAAACCCGTCTTTACGATTCCCAGCGACACGAGACTCGACCCATGCGTGGGAAAGAGCTTTCCGATGACTATCGATATTTCCCAGACCCTGACCTGCTACCGGTGCGCATCAGCGAGGAGCTCGTTGCAAAAATTCGTGCGACGCTACCTGAACTTCCAAAACAGAAACTAGATCGCTTCCTCAGCGACTATCAGATTCCCATGGAGGCAGCAGTCAGGTTAGTCCAGGACAACCACGCTGGCAGATACTTTGAGTCAGCTGTAGGAGATGGTGCAGCACCAACGTTAGTTTGTAATTGGATGTTAGGCGACATCGCTGCAATGCTTAACAAGCTAAATACCGATTTTGCTCATATTGAATTCGCTTCAAACGAGCTTGTCACGTTACTGGCAAGGATCGAAGACAGGACCATTTCCAGCAAAATCGCAAAGAACGTGTTCAGCAAGGCATATGGAACTGGGAGAACTGTGGATGAGATCATCAATTCAGAAGGCTTAGTTCAGATCACCGATTCTGACAAACTTGAGGAAATCATTAAAGGTGTTCTGGAAGCCAATCCAAGTCAAGTAGCTCAGTTTAAAGCAGGTAAACCCCAGGTTGCTGGCTATCTTGTAGGTCAGACCATGCGTGAAACAAAGGGAAAGGCTGACCCTAAACAGGTCAACCAAATCCTACAGGAGCTCTTATCCTTATAACTATTAGTCATAAAAAAGCACTTGCTTATGTAGAAATGGTTATTTACAATTCTCACCATGACATTTGTAGCTACTGCTGAGAATTTGCCAAGCTCAGCCGAATTCCACTTGACGCACCTCCAACAGTTGGAGGCGGAAAGCATTTATATCTTTCGAGAAGTGGTTGCTGAATTTGACAACCCAGTACTGCTTTACTCAATCGGTAAAGACTCTTCAGTACTTCTGCACTTAGCAAAGAAAGCGTTCTATCCCGGAAAGATCCCATTCCCGTTATTGCATGTGGATACCACATGGAAATTCCGTGAGATGATCCAGTTTCGAGACCGTATCGCTAAAGAATACGGACTTGACCTCAAGGTCTATACCAATGAGGAATACCGGCACGAAGTGACTCCGTTCACTCACGATAGTAAGACCTATACCGACATTATGAAGACGGAGGCTCTGAAGCAAGCGCTGGAACTCTATGAGTTCGATGCGGCGTTCGGCGGTGCGCGCCGAGACGAGGAACGTTCCCGGGCGAAGGAACGAATTTTCTCCGTCAGAGACTCAAAACATCAGTGGGACCCTAAAAACCAACGTCCTGAGCTGTGGCAGTTGTTTAACAGCAACATCCGTTCGAACGAAGAAGTCCGAATATTCCCTCTGTCGAACTGGACTGAACTCGATATTTGGCACTATATTCACCAGCAAAACATTGACATTGTCCCGCTATATTTCTCGAAACCTAGGCCGGTCGTAAAACGGAACAACACCTGGATCATGGTAGACGATGACCGCATGGAACTCGAAACGGGTGAAACACCTACAAATAAGGAAGTTCGATTCCGAACCTTGGGTTGCTATCCACTTTCCGGCGCGATCGAATCCACAGCATCTACCGTACCTGAGATTATTCAAGAGATTCTCCAAACAGGTTATTCCGAACGCCAAGGCAGATTGATTGACCACGGTACTACCGCGGCCATGGAGAAAATGCGGAAGGAGGGTTATTTTTAATGCCAACCTCTATTACTGAAGAAAATCAAATCAACCGTCCAACCAAGGACTACATGATTTCGGACCGTGAACTGATCTCGACAGACATCGAGAAATACCTAAGTCGTCACGAAGAGAAGCAAATCCTCAAATTCCTCACGTGCGGAAGCGTCGATGACGGTAAAAGCACTCTGATCGGGCGTCTCTTACACGACACCAATACGGTCTATACGGATCACCTTGAGGCAATTGCCCGAGATACAAAACGTATCGGAAAAGATGACGACGAATTGGATCTTTCTCTACTAGTTGATGGGCTACAAGCGGAACGCGAACAAGGCATCACCATTGATGTGGCCTATCGGTACTTTTCGACGAGTGAGCGTAAATTCATCATCGCTGACTGCCCCGGACATCAGCAGTACACACGCAATATGGCTACTGGGGCGAGTAATTGTGATCTGGCTGTGATTCTCATTGACGCACAACAGGGTGTACAGACTCAAACCAAGCATCACACCTATGTGACCCATCTGTTGGGGATTCGTCATCTAGTCATCGCTATTAACAAAATGGACCTGGTGGATTACGAACAGGAACAATTTGAAGCCATTAAGTCAGAGTTTCAAAGTTATCTAGATAGTCTGGGAAATCCAGATGTCCAGTTCATTCCACTGTCAGCCAAAAAAGGCGACAACGTGGTCGCTCGCAGTATGAATATGGATTGGTATACAGGTCCGACCATACTTTCGTACCTTCATTCATTCCCAGTCACTCAGATCCGAGATTTTGAGAGTTTTCGAATGGTGATTCAACGAGTGAATCATCCCCACGACAATTTTCGAGGATACTCGGGGACTTTGGCCAGTGGAACGATACAAAAGGGTCAATCAATCCGAGTAATGCCATCTGGTATTGAAACTAAGATTGAACGCATCGTCACGATGGATGGCGATCTAGAGCAAGCATTCGCTCCCATGTCAGTAACCATAACACTTGAGGACGAACTGGATGCCAGCCGAGGGGATGTTTTGATCGATCTCGAGCACCCATTACAGCCTAAGAGCGAGTTAAACGCAAATCTTGTGTGGATGGATGATGATGCACTTAACATGGATCGAAAGTACATTGTGAAGCATGGTGCGTCTCAGGTTCTTGCCAAGGTTGACAAGCTATACCACCAAGTACACATCGAAGATTTGAGTCGGAAGAAAATGCACAGCCTGCAGAAGAATGACATCGGTGTGTGCAAATTAATCCTGGACCGACCCATCTGTTGTGACACTTACTCAAGAAACCGAATGTTAGGGGGCTTTATCCTCATTGATCGGCTGTCCAATCGAACAGTAGCGGCGGGCATGATTAACTCGTCTGAGGAGGGTGAGATGTTGGGCGAATTAACTAATACATCGTCCAAAATATCCAGCTCTAAGACTTTTCCGGTAGACCGGCACGCCAGTCGGCCTCCCATTACACGACCGTTACCTAAGCAAATTGCTACAGGATAGATCGACGCGCTTTCAGCAAATCAACCAAACGCTTGCGCCTGTAATCTTTCGTTCACGTACACTTTTTTCACTTACTTCGTACTAACTAGTGGCCATTTCAACAGATGCCTTGATAGTAGGCGCAGGTCCATGCGGGTTGTTCCAAGTTTTCGAACTTGGTTTGTTAGGAATCAATGCCCATTTGGTAGACGCGCTACCCGTCATAGGTGGCCAATGTGCAGAACTCTATCCTGATAAACCCATCTACGACATTCCAGCCATACCGGTTTGCTCTGCGATGGAGCTTGTTGACAATCTTCGAAAACAGATTGAACCTTTCCATCCTGAATTTCATCTGGATCAGCAGGTTACCCACGTCTCGGCATTAAACGACGAAGAGTTTGTTGTTCGCACATCCACAGACACGGAATTTCACGCAAAATCGGTGATCATCGCTGGCGGCGTTGGTTCATTTCAGCCTCAGTTACTGCGAACTGACGGTGTTGCGGAGTTAGTGGATAAGCATGTCTTCTATCGAGTGGTCGATCCAGATCGATTTAAAGACAAAGATATCGTGATCCTCGGTGGTGGTGACTCTGCTTTCGACTGGGCACTGGAGTTAGTGGAAAGAGCCAAGTCTTTACTTCTGGTTCATCGTAGTGAGAACTTTCGGGCTGCTGATGCCTCAGTTCAACAGATGCGATCGCTTCAAGTCAAGGGTGATTTGAACTTTATGGTTGGCAATGTCAGTGCAATAAGCGCCTCTAATGGCACATTGAATGGTATTGACATTCTTAAACCGGATCGCGAAGTCCAACATGTGCCATTGGATGACTTACTGGTGTTTTTTGGTTTGTCGCCGAAGCTAGGTCCGATCGCGGAGTGGGGGCTTGATATCACCAGAAATCAGATTCATACTGACACCGAAAAATTTGAGACCAACGTCCCTGGCATCTATGCAATCGGCGATATTGCTACTTATCCAGGTAAAAAGAAACTGATTCTGTCTGGCTTCCACGAAGCCGCGCTCGCTGCTTTTGCGATAAAAGAGAGGCTTAATCCAGGTCAAAAAGTTCACCTACAGTACACCACTACTAGCCCAATCATGCATGAGCGGCTAGGTGTCGCCGAGTAGTCAATCCAACCAGATATTTGTTTGTAGACTAAAACCTACGTTCAATTCCTACAAACACACGAAAAATCGTTTAATCTATTGTCTGTGGAAAGTTATGTCCACCGTCATAGACAAAGTTATAGCGTACAAAAGGTTGGGAAGTGTCAGATAAGCCTTTACCAGTTGTTGAGTATTTGAAACTACCAGAAGATGGTGATCCTTATTTGGAGGGTCATAGATGCCGCAAGTGTGGTGCCATCTTCATTGGAGCGCGTTCAAATTGCTCTAAGTGTGGAGCACGAGGAGAAATGGAGGCGATTCGCCTTTCTAATCGAGGCAAACTCTATGCCTACTCGATCGTACATCGATCATTTCCAGGAATCGACGTTCCTTACGTTTCGGCGATTGTGGACTTAGAAGGGGGTGGCACGGTTAAATCCAATCTGATTGATACCGAACCGGACCCTGATAAACTGCATTTTGACATGCCTGTTGAGGTTGTCTTCGGCGATGCACTAGGACGTAAAGACGGCGATGGAAATAGCTATATCTCATTCTTTTTTAAACCCATTTCAGCTTAACTAACATCGGAGAGCACAGATGGCAGACGCTTATATAGTCGGCGTAGACATGATTAAATTCGGGAGATTTCCTGAAAAATCAGTACCACAAATCGGATCAGAAGCGGCATTGCTTGCACTGGACGATTGTGGTCTATCAATCCAAGACATTGAGGCACTGTATTGCGGCAATCTTGGACAAGCAAGTGGCATGGTAGGACAGCGAATCCTCCAGGAAATCGGTCAAACCGGTATTCCGGTGGTGAACGTATCCAATGCATGTGCCACTGGTGCAACCGCTTTTCGTGAAGCTTGGGCTTCGGTCAAGGCAGATCTTTACGATGTCGTTCTCGCGGTAGGTGTCGAGCAGATGGGTCGGGGTCTTCTCGGTGGTGGCTCAGGTAAAGGAATCTCTAAAGAAGGGCTTCTAGGCTCAGGAACCATGCCGGCAGTCTTTGCGGAAGCAGGACTTGAGCACACGCGCAACCACGGAACCACCTTCGAGCAATTTGCGAAGGTCTCAGTGAAGAACCACCATCATTCAACGATGAATCCGAAGGCAATGTATCAGATCGAAACACCTTTGGAGACCGTGATGAACGCGGAAATGATCTCGTATCCAAATACCAAACTCATGTGTTCTGTAAACGTGGACGGTTCAGCTGCGGCTGTTATTTGTTCCGAGAAGAAAGCTAAAGAGCTAGGTCTTATGAGCCGAGCCGTTAAAGTACGCGCGTCGGTTTTGACTTCTGATCCTTGGCAGGAACGCGATCTAGTAATGCCGGACGTGAACTCCTGCACGCGCATGGCAGCAAAAGCTGCTTACGAAATGGGAGGAGTAGGTCCGGAAGATATCGATCTTGTTGAACTCCACGACTGTTTCGCGACGGCAGAGATTCTGCACTATGAGAATCTTGGCCTCTGCGGAGATGGTGAAGCAGGTCGATTGATCGACGATGGCGAAGTGGAGTTAGGCGGCAGTGTTCCAGTGAACGTATCCGGCGGATTGCTCTCGAAAGGACATCCACTAGGTGCAACTGGTATCGCCAATATCTATGAAGTGAGTACACACCTCCGAAACGAAGCGGGCAAACGTCAGGTAGAGGGAGCGAAAATCGGCTTAACTCACGTAATCGGTCTTGGTAGCGCATGTGGTATTCATATCCTTGAAGCTGCGGCCTAACCCGGTATTCATCTAGAAACCTACAAACAAGCTCCAAAATATTAGAGGACACTAAAAACCGTCCTCTACTTAAAGCGACAAAGCGAGCTACCTAATTGGTAGGTAGCTCGCTTTGCATTTCAATCACATCTGATACTTTTAACCCGTGATGCTGGTTCGATTCTCATTGACTGACTTGGCTGAAATTCAGTAGTGAATGCTCAAATCCTGCCAATCATTAGCTTCTAGTAAATGCGGATTGGTGTAGTAAGCGACACGCACAATAATCTGAAAAGTGTGCGTCAGATTGTTGAGATATTTAACTCCGAGGAGGTAGATCGTGTAGTACACACAGGGGATATCACAAAGGGTTCTACGTTAGCTCTATTCAGTGATCTCCAAGCTCCTTTGTTTGGAGTCTTCGGCAATAACGATGTTGAACGGCAAGGTCTCGACGAAGTCATTTCCGTATGTGGTTTTACCTACGCCGAACACTATCTAGACCTCGATTGGGAATGTCGAAGAGTCGTCGTAGTACATGATCCCTTTGACCTAAATCACATCCAAGCAGACTACAACCTTGTCCTACACGGGCACACTCATATGTATCGGGCTGACAAGCCTGACCAAAATAAGCTGATTTTCAATCCTGGGGAATGTGCAGGACACATGAAAGGTCTCAACGCAGTTGGCATAGTTGACCTTGATGACCTGAATACAGAAATCCTCAAGTTTTAAGCTCACGCAGGTCTATCTGCCCGAGGCATTTGGAAATTGGTCTGCTTCTGACCAAGTTTCATGTAGTTTTGGCAGGATTCGATTCCTGACCGCGGTCACGTTTACCTTGGCTTATCAAATATCAGGATGACATCCTGTTGTCAAGCTCTTCAACAAAGGACTCTATTCGGGCAGCATTCTTCCCTAGGTCTGAAATTCCTACTCTTGAAACCGAGTGCACATCGACTACAGATCCTCCGCTTTCTGATGGCCTAATACGAATTGCTATATCGTCTTTAAACCTAAACCAAAAGGTAGTCGCGGTGGCATAGTAGGTCACAACCTCAGGCTGATCATCATCGGTCTGGTGACCGTGCGTCTCCCACCCAAAATCATCAATTGCCGCTTCCACTATTTTCACCATCTCCTCAATGGATAGTTCGGTTACGTACGGCTTTAATTGAGGGTATCCGGCGCGTACCTTGTCCTTGATCCCATCGGTCATATCAACGGGATTTGATTCACCTCTCACTTCCAGAACCTCCTGGGAGAATGACGGAGGATTCACTAAGTCAGTTGATACGTTATAAAGCATCGGCATCTGAAGTCCAGGTATCACCACAAACACGAGATATGCGACCAGCACGCCCGACCCGAGAGTACCGATGAGAAAATTTCTCTTGACAGAAATTTCTCGCTTTCTGACCCAACTCACTAGGAGACCAATCAACCCAGTAACACATCCGAAAATAGCCAAGCCAGTCGCGTAAGTGAAAACCTGTATCCCAATGAAAAAGGGCCAGATTCCGAGTTGAGTGCCGAACGAACCGATCATAGGGGCAACTAACACTGCGATCCCTATGAGCAACGTCACAAATCCCCATATTTTCATCTTTTAAATTCCTTCTTAGATGCACTTTCGGACGTGTGCGCGCTTAGTTCAATTCGTTTAGAACCATTCATTGTAGATAAGTTCGTTGGCTCATGGAGAATAACCAAAAATTAAAGGTTTTGTCTCCAATTTCGTGAGCAAACCGGTACACAGGCGGGTTCGCGGTTGCAAGGATTGGATTCTCGAGATGAGTCTATCTTGGAGATAGAACCAAGGTTGAATTCCACGACCCATCCATCGTCTATAGACCAAAAACTAAAATAGTTCACCCCAGCATATGCTGATTCCGGTTCTCAATGTCTATGAGAACCTCTGCACCTACCCAACCCTAACTGGTTTCTCAAATGACCGCACCAAATATGGAGGAGCTTGTATCGCTCTGCAAACGACGTGGATTCATCTTTCAATCGGGAGAGATCTATGGTGGTGTTCGCGGATTGTACGACTTCGGTCCGATGGGGGTGGAGCTCAAGAACAATCTAAAACAAGCGTGGTGGGCCGAGATGGTCTACAGTCGAGACGATGTGGAAGGACTGGATGCGTCCATTCTCACTCATCCACAGGCTCTGTATTACTCTGGTCACGAAGATACCTTCACCGACCCTTTAGTGGACTGTAGGAAGTGCAAACGCCGATTTCGTGCGGATCACTTAAGTTCCGCTAAGTGCCCAAACTGTGGTTCCGAAGATCTTACCGACCCGCGGCCGTTCAATCTGATGTTCAAGACCAATGTAGGACCTGTAGAAGACGAAGATTCATTCGCCTATTTGCGACCGGAAACCGCACAAGCGATCTTCATGAACTTCAAGAACATCTTGGATACAAGATCTAAGTCGCTACCGTTCGGAATCGCACAGATTGGTAAAGCTTTCAGAAACGAAATTACACCTAGGAATTTCATTTTTCGAGTTCGGGAATTTGAACAGATGGAGCTGGAGTTCTTCGTAGAACCGGGAACTGACGAGGATTGGCATCGTCTCTGGGTAGATAAACGAATGGAATGGTGGCAGTCGCAAGGGATCGCACCCAATCAATTAGAACGCTATGATGTCCCGGCCGACGAGATTGCACACTATTCCAAAGCAACCGTGGATGTGATGTACCGATTTCCCCATGGACTTGAAGAACTCGAAGGAATTGCAAATCGCACGGACTTTGACTTGGGATCGCACACTAAGCAACAAGATACTCTAGAGATCAATGCTAAAGTCATTCAAAACGAGCATTCAACGACGAAACTCGCCATTCAGGATCAAAACACAAAAAAGTGGATTGTTCCTTACGTCATCGAACCGTCTGCAGGTGTAGATCGAGGAGTATTAGCAATACTAAACGATGCATATCAAATCGAAACCCTTGACAACGGTAAAACTCGAACCGTTTTGTCACTGAAGCCACATCTGGCTCCTATTAAAACGGCCGTAATTCCGTTAAAACAGAATCATGATGGAATTATGTCAAAAGCCTCAGCCCTCAGACGGCAACTCCAAAAACTGAAGTTCGGAAGGGTGCTTTTAGAAACAAGCGGAAACATTGGTAAGTCCTACCGTAAACACGACGAAGTTGGAACTCCATTCTGTGTCACCGTCGATTTTCAAACACTAGACGATGAGACTGTGACCATAAGAGACCGAGATACGATGGGACAGGATAGGGTGAACATCAGCAAACTTGCAGACCTCTTACAATCTCGTCTTGATTGACTCCCTAATCAACAACAGCAACATTCCACACTTACGTAAGGTGAAGTTGACTAAACTTGATATCGGGCCTATAGCTCAGTTGGTTAGAGCAGTGGACTCATCAGATGGTGCGCTCTTGGTGAAAGCCAAGAGATGAACGGGATGAATTCAGGGAAACCTAAGTTGACCTTACAGGCAATAAGGCAATCCTGAGCCAAGCTAGCGGTACACCGCTAGAAGGTGCAGAGACTACCTGAGAACTGGTAATTACCGAGCGTTCTTAATGACAGGCAAGAGCGTCCCGCACCCAATCCGTCTGCGGAGGGTGGAGAGATAGTCCGCGCCGGCCAGAAATGGCCGGGCACCCCATTAACGGGGACGTGAATCCATAGGTCCCAGGTTCGAGTCCTGGTGGGCCCACCACATTCCTTAAATACTTCTCAGAAGTGAGAAGTAGCTTCGTCTAAAAAGTCTCGTAGTTCAATGTGGTGACTAATTTTTCGCATAGCAGTGGCTTCGATGTGACGAATTCGTTCCCTAGTCACGTCGTACTGATTGCTAAGGTCGTCTAACGTATAGCCTTGGTTCTGCCCGATTCCAAATCTCAAACGAATAACGGCAGCTTCTCTATCCTCAAGCATATTGAGGACACTTTCAACTGCATCTCGCATTTTTTGGTTGTTAGTAATTTCTGAAGGGGACTTGATCGTCGTATCTTCAAGGAACTCGCCAACGGTTGCATCCCCATCATCACCGACTGGTTTTTCCATAGAGACGGGATCACGTGCGATTTCCAGAACACGTCTAACTTTGTCTTCCGAAATTTCCATTCGTTCAGACAATTCCTCTACCGTAGGATCGCGACCTAATTCCTGCGTGATCTGTCTCTGCATCCGATGCAACTTGTTGATTGTTTCAATCATGTGAACTGGAATACGGATGGTACGAGCATTATCAGCTATTGATCGCGTGATCGCTTGACGAATCCACCAAGTGGCATAAGTAGAGAACTTGAAGCCGTGTCGGTACTCAAACTTGTCGACCGCCTTCATAAGGCCAAGATTACCCTCTTGAATCAGGTCCGAAAAATGCAAGCCGCGATTGTTGTACTTCTTTGCAATAGACATGACTAACCGTAGATTAGATACGATCATGTCGTTCTTTGCTAGCTCAGTTTCTCTCTCGGCTTTTTTGATTTCCTTTTGAATCTGCTTGACTTCACCAATTGTCAGGCCAACGGTAGATTCGATCGTTCCAAGTCGTCGACACGTTCGTCGCACATCAGAAAGATACGGTTTGACTTTTGCATAGTCGGTTTTTAGCTCTTTACGCAATCTGCTAATGACCTTGTCGCCGGCAGTTTCGTACCCTACAAAACAATGTTGGAAAGCAGCTAGGCTGACTCCACCTTCCACACAAATCAGCATTCGGAGTTTCTGTTCCCAGAACTGAATCCTTTTGACTTTTTCATTCAGCATACCCAAGATAATGTCTTGGTGCTTTTGTGTTAGCTTAAAAAATCGAAAAGCCGACTCAATCGCCTCAATGGCAGCTTTGGCTTTATCTGTATTCCGATTTGGTTCTTTTCTAAGAATGGCGATGTTAGTGTTATAGACAGACTCTAGTTCTGCAAATCTCTCCTGAGCTAGTTCAGTATCAGGACCTTTTCGCTTTTTCTCTTCTGAGCTGTCTTTCTTGTGATTTGCGGTAATTTGAACTGCCGGTTGGACAACATCTACCGGCTCTAAATATCCCACTAGTAGATCTTTAAGTCGTTCCGTCGCTTCACACTCTTTATAAGCGTCAAGTACGTGCTCGACCACACCTGGAAAGCGTGACAGGATAGCCATCGTCTCACTCATGCCTTCCTCAATTCGCTTGGCGATAACGATTTCGCCTTCCCGCGTCAGGAGATCTACCGATCCCATCTCTCGCATGTACATGCGCAACGGGTCCAGTGTTCTACCTGAAACCGCTTCCACTGCTGCAAGAGCTGCTGCTGCTTCTTCGACCTCTAGGTCGTCTGCGGCGTTAGTGTCACCCTGTAGAAGATCTTCTTCGTCCAGCGGCGAAGAAATGACTTTTATGCCGAGGTTTTGTATGTCATTGATAAATGACTCAACTCGATCTTCTTCGCTATTCTCGACATCTAAGTAGTCGAGGACTTCTTCCCGCGTAACGTAGCCTTGCTCTTTTGCCCCGTCTATAAAGATCGTTAACCGTAGCTCAGGATCTTGATCCAATTCATCATCAGTGAAATCTATAGGTGTAGGGTCTAACTGCATAAGCGGAAAATCTAGGACAAAGTGCTTTAATTCGGAATTCTATAAAACGAAATTCCTAATTACGCCAAGAAATTCGGTAATTTTTGAAACAATGTCCTACAACGCCTTTTATCTGTTTCCTGAATACACAGACGAATAGCGACAAAATTCCGCACTCGAAAAAGAAAAAGCCACTCTATAGAGTGGCTTTTTAGTTAACTCCAAGCAACCTAGATTGCTGAATCAACTGGACGTCGAAACACACTTAGCCAGAGTATTGGCCAGAGGATATGTCCCGTTGACACTTCACAGACCAAGTCTTCGATATGGTACTTGCAATCTCCATGTCCAGCTGCGCCTGTCCCAAGCGCTCATTATGTCTAATTTCTACACTATAAATTGGTTCAGCATTTGTAAAAACTCAAGCTTTTTTCGAGCTTTCTTAAACCGGTACACACTTACGTGTTGCTACCACCAATCTATTGCTCATTACTTAGATTAGTTAAGAAACGGTTTGAGCAGAACGCTGTTCCGAGTAGTCTTCAGATTCTTGATCGCAGAGCTTAGCACTTGACGTACACGTTCAGGAGATATGTCCATATCCCTAGCGACTTCCGAAGTAGTCATTTCCCCTTCTCGTCCGATACCAAATCGAAGCATCACCACCTTGGCATCTCGTGCTGATAGATTGCCAAGGACGAGCCCAACAGCATGCCTGAGATCTTCCTCATGTGCAATCTCTTCCGGTGACTTTAAAGCTGTACTGGCCAGTTGCTCACCGATCGTGGTATCGTCGTCCTTACCAATACTCTGATCCATCGACATTAAGTCTCGAGAGACGTCAATTGCCAATCGAATCTTGTCTTCCTCAACTTCAATACGGTCTGAAATCTCATCAATGGTCGGATTTCGAGACAGTTCCTGCTGAAGCTGATCCTGAGTCTTTGAGATTTTTCGAATCAGATTTTCGACATTCGAAGGTAAACGAACCGTACGGTTCTTACCGTGTGAAGTGCGACTAATCGCTTGTCGAATCCACCAAGTTGCATAAGTCGAGAACTTGTAACCGAGACGGTAGTCGTATTTTTCAATACCTTTTACCATCCCCATATTCCCTTCTTGGATCAAATCCATGACGGGAACGCCCTGTGCTGAATATTTTCTTGCAATGGACATAACCAGTCGCAGGTTACCGAGAATCAGCTCATCTCTTGCTGCATGGATCGTAGCTTCACCTTTTCGCAATCGACTTTCTAGCAATCTGATGTAACCGATGTCTAGTTTCGCTTTACGAGCTTCATTCGCTAGGGAACGACCCGCACTACGCAATCTTGTTTCTACCGCAGCAATTCGCTCACTATAAGGCTCATCTGCATCAATTAGTTTTTTCACCCAACGGATGTTGTGCTCTCGACCAGAAACTTGAGATTCGTAAACATCGCGCGGGACCCGTGCCTTAACGCATTCGTCGTAAATCAGTCGTTCATGTTTATCTAGGCGATCCGTGATCTCTCTTAGTCGCTCACGGATTTCCGTTTGATGGCGAGGCGTGAGTAGAAAGAACCTAAAAATGTTCTCGACCCCTGCCCGAGCTTTGTTAAGTGGGGCTACTTTCTTCTTACCCTTGGTGTTTAGATAAGTCTCAAGCACTTCGAGGTAATGCGTGTACGCCGCCTTCAAGGCTTCCAATCGGTCTCCAGCTTCTTCTAACGAATAGAGTTTCTTCTTGCGTCCTTGCCTATGCTCGGAGTCCGTACGTTTCTTCTGTTGTACCTCTGGAATTTCTTCAACGGGATCGGTGAAGTTTTCTAGGAAGTGATCCAGATTGTTTTTCTTAAGACTGATTTCGAACTTTTCTATGACGTAGTCAATGACACCAGGTACGGTCGCTAGAGCTGCCATATACTCTTGATTGCCTTCGTAAATCTGGCGACCTAAATCAATTTCCTGGTCTCGTTTTAAAAGACTGTATTTACCGACATCTCGCATGTACGCTCGATGCGTATCGGATGAACCACTGGGTTCTAATGGCGCATCAATAATTTGATCGCCATCCATCATGCCGTCGGTGCTTATGACTGTATTGTCAGGAACATTGATGACATTGATGCCATCATCTTCAAGTTCACTGATGACTTGAGAGATATCAAGTTCGTCGTTTTCTACCTGTAACTGTGTCACAAGGGCGTCATACGTGACCTGCCCCTGGGCTTGTAATTTCCCGTACGCCTCGGGATGAGTGAGTGCGAAGCTACTTGACATTCAGTACCGTCCTTTGTACATGGTTGATTGGTTGTACGACCCAAAACTCAAGTGGGTCTGTGAATTGTGTTGCGATTGGACTGCAATCCTCCTAGGTTTTCCGGTTATTTTGGTAGACGTCGCTATTCTGAAATTCATCTCGCAATTTCATCCTAGCTCGAACTTGAGATATGGTGGTCTCGATAGCCGTTTTCAAGTCCGAATCGTCTCCGCCATTAGACAATTTTCCCGCCAATGGTTCATATTTTCTAGGTTTTTCTATCTCATGTCGAAAATCGGCATAAATCTCGTGTAGCTGGTCTGCATATTGTTGACCTTGGCAACTCGCAAGTATTGCCTGTGCTGAATCTAATTCATACTCTTTCACCCACGACCAAAGCGTATAGAGCAACGTTGGTCCGAAGAGATCACACCAAAGCTTCATCAAGTCTGAATCTAGCTTCGCGCATTGATCCGGTGCTCGCAGTATGCGCGCCACGATTTTCTTTTCTAATGACAGAGTTCGGTTGTCAAGCTGAACTTGCTCGGGGGGTGTAAAGAAAGCTTCCGGGTCGTTCACAGCAGCACTAAACGCGCGTCTTTCGTCAGTCCCGGAGAAATCGCTAAGAAATCGTTTTAACTGTTGCTGAATTTCAGGCTCGGGGAAAGAGGTAACCAACTCATCAATCAGAATCAATCGAGTGACTTGGTGAGGAATCTTTGAGAGATAACGACGCATCTGGTCTACAAAAGCAATGCGCGTATTTAAGTCGTCAACCGACTGACCCTTGAGGATGAGCGATTGAATGTACTCAATGATTGTTTGGGCAGACTGAATTGACTGCTCAAATTTCTCTTTGCCCACTTCCTGAACTTGACTGTCCGGGTCTGAGCCTTCAGGTAAAAAGAGAAAGCGCAAAATTCTCCCAGATGTCATTTCTGGAAGTGCGGCTTCCAAAGCTCTTTCTGCAGCCTTTCTTCCCGCTTCGTCGCCATCGAAACAAATCACAACCTCTTGGGTGTGTGCAAATGCTTGTTGTAGATGATTCTGATTGACCGCGGTACCTAGTATTCCAAGAGCGTAGTTGATTCCATGTTGTGCTAGTCCAACGACATCCATGTATCCTTCAACAAGCAGCAGACGTTCATGGCGATAGCCGATCTGATTGAGTTCAAAGTCACCATAAAGAATCTCTCGTTTCTTAAAAATCGGTGACTCGGTCGAATTTATGTACTTCCTTGGATCTGTGGATTCCTCTCGAAAAGTGCGGCCGCCAAACCCAAGTACTCGCCCCTGGTACTCTCGAATTGGGAAGACAACACGATCGCGAAAGAAGTCGTAGGGTAGGCCTTGTTGGCTCTCTGCCAGCAGACCAGTCTTCTTTATCAAATCCTCTGGGTACTGTTTAAGTCGATTGGATAGGAATTGCCACTCAGGTGGTGCATAGCCGATTGAGAATTTCTTGCTCGTTTCAGCGTCTATCCCTCTTTTCTCAAGATACTTGGTAACCTCAGCATGTTTCGAGAGTTCAGCTCGATAAATCCCATTCACTCGACCCAGTATTGAGTACATATCTTCGAGATCTTTACTGACACTACGAGAACCAGAGCGAAATCGCTCCAACCCGACACTTTCAGCTAACTGGTTAGCAGCTTCTGTGTATTCAAGATTTCGCATCTTTGCGACGAAATCGATCAGATTCCCATGAGCTTGACAGCCGAAGCAGTGATACGACTTATCATCGAAGTAGACATGAAACGACTCGTTCGTATCGGTATGAAAAGGACAAAGCCCTCGGTAGGACTTATTGCCTTGCTTGAGCGATACATAGGCACCCACGACCGCGATAGCATCCAATCTGCTATTCAGGTTGTTCGTGAAGTTTCTATATGCGGAGTCAGCCATTCAGACAGTTCTAGTAACTATTTCCCCAAACTGTTTCTAACCAGCGAACTAACTATCCCCATGTCGACTTGACCCGGAAGCTGAGCACGTAGAGCTTGCATTACTCGACCCATGTCCTTCATGGAAGAAGCGCCTAAATCTGCTATTACCTCGTTGACGCGCTCCTCAAGCTCATCATCGGATGGCATCTCGGGCAGAAATTCATTGATCAAGTCGATTTCGTACTGTTCTTGTGCGACTAAATCTGCGCGACCACCTTTTTCAAACTGCTCGATAGAGTTTTGCCGTTGCTTGAGTTGCTTGGCTAGGATCTGCGAAATGGCCGAGTCGTCGAGCTCACGACCTTGATCTATCTCTACTTGCTTTATCGCGGCGTTAATGAGTCTTAGTGCTGCTACACGCTTTTTCTCGCGCGTGCGCATTGCAACAACCGTCGCTGTTTGTAAGCGAGCTTTTAGATCAGACAATCTACCTGATACGAGTGATGACCGTCAGTGGAAGGGGTTATTTTTAGATACCGAGATTAGTACGCTCTTTCAAAGCGTCTATTTTCTCGCATGACTTTTTTCTGGTAACGTTTGACCGCGGCGGCAGCTTTTCGCTTCCTGATTGCAGCAGGCTTCTCGTAAAACTGGCGTCTACGCGCTTCGGCAATCACTCCAGCCTTCTCACACGTACGTTTGAATCTTCGTAAAGCTGTGTCAAATGGTTCGCTTTCCCGAACTTTAATGAAAGGCATCTAATTCCTCTCGAAAATGGAATTCAATTTTATCAATTAGCGAGTGTGAATTTCAAACTTACAGGTCTGACCTCTGCTACTAACAGGTGATACAAGCCACCAGAGCAAAGTAAAGAAGGTGAAATTGCCCGTCACCGGATGGAGCGTCAGGCTAACTCCCAAGCCTTAGCAACGCCTGTATTAAATCAAGGGGCCTGCAATCCGCGACTAATCCACTACTGGCGCAGAGTGCTTGATCGATCAGAAAGTTCCTATCGGTGACTCGCTTTCAAGTTGGTCCCATAAAGCACGAACTTCACCGTACGGATCATTTTCTACCGTTGCTGGTAGCCCAAATACTCCCGTTGACCGATTCTCACGATCATAAGGTTGCCAATCCGTTAATGGATCGTTGGGACGACCTGTCCGAGCGAAGGACAACCATGTGTCCATTACGGTCTCTGCAAGTTGCTTATGCTCATCTTCGCCACCGAAGAATGTCGAAGTTCCTTTATTTGCTGTATGAGATCCGAACACGTACCCAATGTCGATGGCATGGCAGGAACCGAGTATTCCTTTCATGGCTGGCGACTCTACCGTGAACAGGTACTCATAAGTATCACAACCACGGTCACTCATTGCTTCTGCAAGGCGAATTGCGGGGATTCGAAAAGCTCGTTCCGATTGAATGGCAGAGTGGATCGCTACTGGCGAAGCGTCGTGACCAATGCTGGTTAACATATCACGGTAAGGTTCGATCATTGGCGACAAGTCATTTTGAGGGTCATTTTGCAACTGACTTCTCAGCTGGTCTTCGGTCATGTTCGCGATGCCTGGAGTCATGCTCACAAACAGTCTCCACTCGTCTCTCGTAGCCCCAGCCAGTACAGCCACGTCATCCGCACTACCTTGTTTGACGGAGTCTATAGGGAGTTTTGGCAATACATTCCCGTCTACACAAGGTTGGAAGATCATTCCTACACCGTTGTCTTCGGCTGCGAGTATTTGACCTTGCTCAGTAATCTGAGATGCAGGCATCTCGATTAGGGTCTGAACATCCTTATTGGGTGAAACCCCAAGTTTGCTCATGAGTTTTTCCGCGATGTTCGTCGCTTGGGACAAATTAATGGCGGTATGGCATGCGCCGCTCTGTGGAATGGCTTTATGGAACAATCCTTTTGCCGCAGGGAAAGCCATAAGCGCACCAACGCTCATACCTCCTGCTGATTCTCCAAAAATGGTGATATTTGAAGGGTCTCCGCCAAATCTTTCGATGTTGTCTCTCACCCACTTGAGAGCGAATACTTGATCCTCAAGACCTTCGTTCCCGGATGCAGGGATTCTGCCACCGGTGACTTCTGCAAGGTTGACAAATCCTAGAGCGCCGAGACGATAGTTAATCGACACTACAACTACATCGCCACGCTGTGCGAGACGCGCACCATCATAGATTAAGGAAGAACCTGAACCACCGACAAATCCACCGCCGTGTATCCAGAACAGAACTGGACGTTTCTCGGAGTCAGTACTTGGGGTCCAAATATTCAGAGTGAGGCAGTCTTCACTCAATTCCGGTTTGTTATTTGGATCAAAGGACAATACACCACCAGCTTCGTTAATGCTCTGCCAAGAGATCGGCGAGTAATCTGTCGCTTGTAAAACGCCAGACCAGCCCGGATGTGCTTGAGGTGAACGCCACCTAAGCTCACCAACGGGAGGCGCAGCGTAAGGGATGCCCTTGAAAACTTCTATACCATCTCTCTCAGCTCCTTGGACCTTTCCTGTGGAGGTTTCTATCTGACTCATGGGTACCCTACTCCTTGAAAGCGAATGAATTTTCTCATATTGAGAAGGCTATTTCTAATTTCCTAAAATCTTGTATGTTCATTTGTTGTATACAGGTATAGATTGAATGGACAGCGTCCGAACGAGTGTTTGCGTTCGGGCGCATTTTTTTGTCGGGTGTATTTGCAGAAGATTATTGACGCAACCATTTCTTTGAGTGAACTCGGTGCGTCCTCCGAAAAAGAGTGAGCTTTGAAAAGGGTGCATTTAAATTAGATTGACTCTCACTACCTACACTTTTTTTGCAAAACCCCTTATACGACTCCAATCAAATTCATAAGGGGTTTCAGACATATACGAGCCTTTCTGGACAAACCCTTATTGGCTCAAACCTAGAACCTGAACCGAGTCGGCAATGTCTACAGTCGCAAAACTCTTCATCGACGGTCAAGAAGGCACAACTGGACTAGCTATTCACGAGCATCTCGTAAGTCGTGGAGATGTGGAGCTTCTCGAGATCGACCAAGCGTATCGAAAAGATGATGAAGCTAGGCGAGAACTTTTTCAAGAGGCAGATCTTGCAGTTCTTTGCTTGCCAGATGAAGCGGCCAAAACTACACTAGAACTAGCCGGTGACACTAAGTTGATCGATGCGAGTACGGCTCATCGAGTAAATCCCTCATGGGTTTACGGCTTACCTGAACTTTGCACCGAACAAAGGGATGCGATAGCACGCGCGCGTCGCGTTTCTAATCCTGGTTGCTACCCCACCGGTTTCCTGCTCCTCATCCGTCCACTGATAGACGCAGGTGTTCTTTCACGGGATCAATTAATCAAAGTAAATGCCGTTTCCGGTTACTCTGGTGGTGGAAAAAAACTCATTTCGAAGTACGAACCCACACCTTCAGAGATGTATGACACGAGACCATATGGTTTAGGCTTAAGACACAAACACTTACCTGAAATGCAAAAGTACGCACTTTTGAATCAGACGCCACTGTTTACACCGTCGGTCGGCCCCTTCCGCCAAGGTATGTTGGTACAAATTCCTTTAGGTGTTCACGAACTGGAAACAGATTCAAACGGTCAAGACATTGCAGAAATCTACAGCGAACGCTATAGAGACGAGCAATATGTCCTCTCGCATGAATTCAACGACGAATCGCTACTGGAAGAGAATTTTCTTTCAGCGACTGCTCGAGTAGGTACTAATTTTGTGGATTTGTTTGTGTTCGGCAATGAAGAGCAGTTACTTTTAGTGGCGCGGTTGGATAACCTTGGTAAAGGAGCTTCCTTAGCCGCAGTGCAAAATATCAATCTAATGCTGGGTATAGATGAATCCACCGATATACCCACCAAACCGTAACGAAAAATGAACGCAAACGCACTCCAAGCAGAATACGATCGGTTAAAAAATCAGGGTCTTAACTTAAACCTGACCCGAGGTAAACCATCGACTGAACAGGTTGCTCTAGCAGATGCTTTGGATGGAATCCTCGACGGAGATTATGCGGCAGCAGATGGTAGCGACACTCGAAACTATGGCGGGCTTCGTGGCATTGAGGAAGCTCGCGCGATAGGGTCAGTTTTGATGGACGTACCCACTGACAACGTGATTTGTGGCGGTAATTCCAGCCTCCAACTCATGCAGCTTGTCGTCGACACTATCGCAAATTACGGACTGGATAGTAAGCCTTTAAAAGAGGTCAGAGGTGCTAGCGTGCTTTGTCCAATACCGGGCTATGACCGACATTTCGTACTTTCTGATTCACTCGGTCTCCGCATGGAAACGGTGCCACACTTGGACACTGGTCCAGACATGGATATCGTCGAAAGAATGGTGGATACTCATCCTCAAGTGGGTGCTATTTGGTGTGTTCCAAAACACTCCAACCCAACCGGTATCACGTATAGCGACGAGACTGTTGAACGACTTGCGAAATTACCTAGTCGCAGAAAGAATGGCGAGCAGCCTTTCTACATTCTCTGGGATAACGCATACTCTGTGCACGATTTTGATGGGTTTACTCCTCTTTCATCGATCTACGAACAAGCTTGTAAACACCACACGGAGAATCGGATCGTGTTGTTTGCTTCGACTTCCAAGATTACTCATGCTGGCGCGGGAATCTCTTTCATAGGTGGAGCAGAACCCGTACTGGCAGGCATCGAGGCGCGATTGTCAACGATGACCGTCGGTCCAGACAAAGTGAACCAATTGCGACACGCAAAGTTCCTTCGCGATAAGGATGGAATCCAAGCACATATGCGTGCTCACGCGGCCATCGTGAAACCTAAATTCGACGTGGTCGAGCAAGTCCTGAACGATCAACTTGGAAATACCGGTTTAGCTTCCTGGACCAAGCCTACAGGTGGCTATTTCGTGTCTCTTGACGTAAAGCCTGGCCTAGCGGCAAAGACGGTTCAACTCGCTAGTGAAGCTGGACTAGCTTTGACCCCAGCGGGAGCAACCTATCCACACGGGAATGACCCTAATGATTCAAATATCCGCATTGCTCCGACATTCGGGAAACTCGAAGATATTGAACCTGCAGTCACAATTCTTGGAGTGTGCTGCAGATTAGCTGATGCATTGCAATAGATTTACGAAGTACCCTCTTCTTAAACTTTTCGACCACCGGAATACATCCGAAGGTGATACATGGCAGAAGTAACCCCTATAGGGATTATTCAACTATGCGCGACGAGCGACGTAGCCAAGAATCTAGAGACTACAACTGAGTTAAGTCGCCGCGCAGCACAAGAAGGTGCAAGGGTAGTCTTTTTACCTGAAGCATTTTGCTATATAGGGTCTGAACGTGGCCGCCTCCAGATTCTCGAATCCTTGGATGAAGAAGGTCCAATTCTCCGAGCTTGTAAAGAGATTGCTCGAGACAACAATGTTCACGTCGTGGCTGGAGGTTTTCCTGAAAAAGCACCCGACGGTAGTTCATATAACACATGCTTTCACTTGGATCCAAACGGGAACCTTCAGGCTGTCTACCACAAGATTCATTTATTTGACGTAGATCTGCCAGACGGTACCAGAATGCTCGAGTCGCGTGGTACATCTCCTGGCGAACACCTCAGAACCACCGAACTGCCTTTTGGTACATTGGGTCTCACCGTTTGCTATGACATCCGGTTCCCAAGACTTTATCAAGATTTGGTCGATTTAGGTGCAACTGCGATCACGATTCCTGCAGCTTTTACGAGAACCACTGGAAGAGACCACTGGCATGTTCTGCTACAAGCGAGAGCGATCGAGTGTCAGGCGTATGTGATTGCTCCCGCTCAATATGGAAGTCACCAACACCGAACCAGACACTCGTTTGGTCATGCAATGGTCGTGGACCCCTGGGGCAAAATTCTGGTAGAGTGCAGCACTGATTCAGACGACTATGCTGTGGTCAATATCGATCCGGCAGAAGTCACACGAGTACGTTCTGAATTACCTAGCCTTGACAATCGCCGGTCATGGCAATAACTGAAAGCGGCCAAAATAGGGTACTCCTACATCTTGCTTGCTTGGTAGTAATCCTTGCGGGATTAAAAGCGGCATCTGCCATTGTCGTTCCGCTCCTCTTCGCCATCTTTATCGCGATCATTGCGTATACCCCGATTCAGTGGTTGACTGAGCACAAGGTGCCCTTGTGGCTCTCTGTTATTCTCGTGTTACTGTCCGTAGTAGCGGTTATCGTTGGGATTGGTGGTTTGGTCATGCAATCGGCCTTTGAGTTGCAGGCTCAACAAGCTTTTTATGAGCAAAGATTAGGTCAATTAATGGCCGATTTGCTAGGTTGGCTAGAAGGCTTAGGTTTCGAGTTTGCGAGTGACATTACCAGTTGGTCTGACATGCTCAGTCCTTCGCAGATCTGGTCGCTTGGCTTGAGTACGCTAAGTGGAATCAGTACAACGTTATCTCAAGGATTCTTAATACTCCTAGTCTTCATTTTTATCATCGCTGAAAGTAGCTCCCTGCCAGCAAAGATCCATGGAATCTTTCAAGATCGCGGACACGATACCGAGTGGTTAAACGACTTTGCAAGAAACTTGAACCGTTACATCGGTATCAAAACTCTGTTCAGTCTGCTTACGGGTACTTTGGTAACTATCAGTCTGTGGATAATGGGATTGGACTTTCCCATCCTTTGGGGAATGTTGGCATTTATGCTGAACTACATTCCCAACATCGGTAGCATCATCGCTGCGACGCCTGCCGTTCTTCTCGCGCTGATTCAACTAGGTCCTGGTTATGCCGGGATCACGGTGCTTATCTACGTGTTCATTAACCAATTGGTTGGCGCATTTCTAGAGCCACGGTTTTTAGGTGCTCAACTTAATATGACGACGTTAACGGTATTTATGTCGCTAATCCTCTGGGGCTGGTTGTTTGGTACGGTAGGCATGTTGCTTTCGGTGCCTCTGACGATGTCGATCAAGTTGGCAACAGATGGTCATGAGTCGACCGCCTGGATTTCTCATTTTTTGAGCCGAGAACCGACTGTTAAGGAACCGACCATAACGGATAAACCAGCGTGAATTTCGTTCGGTCTGCTATCAGGGATATGAGCGGTTACGTCTACGGTGAACAGCCAGACGACCGTTCGGTGATGAAGCTGAATACCAATGAAAACCCCTATCCGCCATCTCCTAGAGTTCGAGAAATCTTTCAGTCGTTGGACCCAGCTAATTTAAGGATTTACCCAGAAGCTACAGCTCGCGCGCTTCGTGAGTCGATTGCCGCACGCAATCATCTGCAACCCGAGCAAGTAGTTGTAACCAACGGCGCAGATGAAGCCATCCGCCTACTATTTAGCACATTCATGGACCACGGCGAGATTGTTTCTACCACTGAACCTGGCTACAGTCTCTACGGTGTTTTTGCGGAGATTCAAGAGGCGACGATAGTTCGCACCGATCTCTCTGTGGACTGGCAATTACCACCGAATGTAGGTAAAACGTGGAATCAAAATCACGTCAAGTTATCTGTCTTGGTGAATCCTCACGCACCTTGTGGAACATATTTTCCTGAACTCTGTGTTCGGCAGTTGCTTTCTGATTTCGATGGAATACTGGTACTGGATGAAGCCTATATTGATTTCGTCGATCCAGAGATCTCGTACAGTTCTGCAAAACTCCTCAATGAATTTCCGAATCTCCTGATTCTGCGCACTTTTAGTAAAGGGTATTCTCTGGCAGGTATGAGAGTTGGATACATATTGGGTTCACAGGATTTACTAGACCCCATCATGAACAAAACACGAGATAGTTACAATGTGGATGCCGTGGCACAGAGAATCGCACAATGCGTGTTTGAAGACCACTCCTATGCACAATCTACCCATGAAAAAGTCCGTAGCCAGCGATCTCAGATGGAAAACGCCATTCGTCAGCTAGGTTTTCGAGTACCCCCTTCTCAAGCAAATTTTCTGTTGGTTGAACATCCAGAATATAGACGACTCGATCAATTAGTAGAAATCTTTAAAGAACACAAGATCTTGGTTCGCTATTTCGACACGCCTAGGTTAAACCATGCGATTCGACTTACCATTGGGACCCCTGAGCAGAACCAGGAAGTCTTGAAGGTATTACAGCTTGCGTGCAACCATTAGGTAATTCCCTTTGGTCATTATCAGCGATGAAAATATCGGCCGTTACAAACCCTACGTTACCTATGGGTTAATCGCAACCAACCTATTATGTTGGTTAGTCATCCAGCGCATCGGTATGGATGGGATATACCAGAACTCTCTGTGCTCCTACGGACTGATTAGTGGTGACCTGCTTGGACTGATAAACCCAATTCGACTCAATATCGATGGCTATTTGTGCTATGTAGACGGAATCACCAACCTAGAGACATTGATTTCTCACATGTTTATGCACGGTAGCTGGACACACATCCTGCTCAATATGCTGATGCTCTGGGTTTTAGGAGACAACATTGAGGCGACCTTTGGGAGAGTCAGATACATACTCTTCTACTTCATCTGTGGTCTCGTTGCGGCGGCTTTTCAGGTATCTTCCGATCCAACCACAGTCGTTCCAATGGTCGGCGCGTCTGGAGCAATCAGCGGCATCATTGGTGCTTATCTAATCCTGTACCCTCGCAACCGTCTTATCTTTCTTTTGATCGTGATTCCGATCAGCGCTCCTGCCTGGGTGATTTTGGGCGGGTGGTTTCTGTTACAACTGTTTTTAGTGTTTAGTGGAACCAGCCCGGAAATTGCATTGTGGGCTCACATCGGTGGATTTGTCTGTGGTCTACTATTAGTTACTCTATTGAAAAGACGAATCCGTACGCGCCTCGATCACAAAACCTAATTTAATCAAAGATTTAAGGATCAATATGAACAATCAAATGCCCGCCATCAGTCTAGCGGCTATCCCTGGACGACGTGTCCGAACGCTGGATCTTGTGCCGAGTATTGAACGCGCGGGATTCACGGGGATTTATGGTCCAAGTCTCGCGGATAATCTCTCCTTATGTGCAGCTTTAGCGTTTAAATCCAGCCAAATTCGATTTGGCACGAGCATCACACCCATTTATACAAGGCAAGTGCAAGACTTTGCCCAGATGGCAAGCTTCATTCATGAAGTATCAGGGGGCAGATTCGATTTTGGTATAGGCGTCAGTCACCAACCCTCAATGAGTCGACTGGGAATCAAGCAGGGAAAACCTCTATCAGACATGCGGAAATTTGTGTCAGAACTGAAGGAGGTTCCAAGGGCAGGTGAATTACCTCCTCTGATTATCGCCACACTACGTAAGAAGATGATTCAGCTCTCTGAAGAGATCGCGGATGGCATGGTTTTTGCGAATGGCGCGAGATCGCACATGAGTGATTCACTTGCAACTTTAAGTGAAAATACCCGAACCGATCAGTCGTTTTTTATTGGCAACATGATTCCAACATGCATTAACGATGACGTAGATGCGGCAATGGAGGTCAACCGAAGAACTTTGACTTCCTACGCGTACTTACCAAACTATCGAAATTACTGGAAGGAGGCCGGTTACGAAGAAGAGATGAATGCGATCGAAGAATGTCTCAGTCATGGTAGACGGGAAGACGTACCTAGATATCTGACGGATCGCTGGCTTGCTGACACAACTTTGTTTGGTACTCAATCGCAAGTCCGAGAAGGTATCGAGGCTTGGTTTGATGCCGGGATCAAGACACCCATCATTGTCCCTTCGGCAGTATCCGGCGGACAATTTCAAGCGATTGAGGATCTACTCAACCTCTATAGCAGCTAACGAGTCAGACAAAACTTTCTCTCTGAGGTCTTTCCGGGTCCGAGGTATAACCGATTTCTTTAACCTCTAGGCCTAGGCAGGTTGAAACCTAAGCAAGGTGATTCCTTCCGTCATGTGATCAAAGTACGGCTTGAGCGACATTCCGACCTTGATTTCAGACGGCTCGACATTTTTCAAAGTCGAAGTCATTCGAACGCCGACATCTAGGTCCACCATTGCCAGGAGCTGTGGTACCTCATCGGCGAAATGCGGTGCTGTTGGCTGACTCGTAACGGTGAAAGTATGAAGCGTACCTTTGCCCGAAATCTCTCTCCAATCTAACTTCGGTGAGAGACAAGAAGGACAATGTGATCTTGGATAGAAAATGTGTGTTCCACAAGACTCACAGTACTGGATTTTGACTATTTCCTCTTTTAACGCATCCCAATAGGGTTGAGTAGTTGGTGTGACTTGCGGTAAAGGTTTTGTAAATGGATTTTCGATAGCAACCATGACTTAAGCCCCCTGCAGGATCACAGCAGATTGTTCACTCATGATGCCACCAGTCCCGGATACGTAGACTGTGTCACAATTCGGTATTTGGCGTTGTTCCGCCCGACCCATGATTTGTTGAGCTGCTTCGACCACTTGTGTCATACCGCCTGCGCCACCGGCCTGTCCCATACCTAATTGACCACCATGACTGTTCACCGGAAAACTACCTGAGCAACTTAAGTCGGTATTTTTAATGAAATCGGCTCCTTTGCCTTTCTCACAGAATCCTGCATCCTCAAGAGTCAGCAGGACTGTAATTGAATAACAGTCATAAATCTGTGCAGCATTTACTTCCGAGCGCTTAATGTTTGCCATCTCGAATGCTTGGGTTGACGCAGGACCCACCGGAGAGTGACAAAGATCCTTCGCATATGTAGGCGTTTTCATAGTGAGGTGCTCGCCAAAACCTTTAATCCATGCCGGTCGATGATTACATCGTTTAGCGATATCGGCATTTGCTACCACAATCGCGGCACCACCCGCAACAGGCATGACGATTTCCAGCATGTGAAGTGGGTCTGCAATCATCTTGCTAGATAGAACATCCTCAACACTTACTTCCTTCTGATAAAAAGCCGCAAGGGGATTCAGCGCGCCACTTTTTCTTTGATCGACAACCAATTTAGCCATGGCCTCTGGGTCGTAACCAAATTCACTGGCATACCGATTCGCGATCATCGCATAACCACAGTTCTGCGCCAAGTTGCCATAGGGAATCTCAAATTCCGCTTGTGGCGAACCCCAGTTTGGACTTGACGATTGAAAAAACCTTCTGGGATCAACTGGACCTTTTACAGGATTAGAAGGAATGGGTCTTGCTGGCATGGCACAAATGACAACGTTGGCAACTCCCATTTCAATGGCAGCAGCCGCGCGCCAAACTGCACTGACTGGGCTAGCTCCGCCTAGATCTACCTTTTCCGCGTAATTTACGGGTTGGCCCAAATATTCAACAATGGTCGCTGGTGTGAACCCGCCAGTTTCACGTATGTCAGTACAAATAATGCCGTCGACATCCTTGAGTCCAAGACCGGCATCTTCAAGTGACAAACGCGTTAGTTCAGCCCACTGTTCTAAGGTGAACTGTTTCGGACCCGTATATTTTCGCTCGTGAGGAAACTCTGCATACCCTACAATCGCCGAAGATCCATCTAATCCCATAACAACCCCTCTGTTTTTGCGTCGGCAATTATCGCAGAATTTCCCTAC
>MPMU01000128.1 GCA_002238665.1 Gammaproteobacteria bacterium bin55 | reverse complement strand
GTGTGGAACGTATCCAATATGGCGATGAAGTTACCGTTGCAATCTCGTACGATGATATGGCACGACCCAATCTGATTGCCGTTAATTCTGAAATAGTTTCGGTTGATTACACACCCCTAGGTGTCTTGGATCATCTTTCTTCAATTAGCGCAGGATTAGAGTGGCGTGGCGATGGCTCTTTGGCTCAAGGTGCATTGGAGATTGATTGGAAGCTTCACTCCCTGGCAAACGAGTCGTCAGCAACCGATATTGGCTTTGAAGTGCTTACGTTTAATCCAGTGACATTTGAAGTTACCATGTCTAGCGTTCAAAACCGAAGCATTCCATCGTATATGGACGCACGAGCGTTGGTGAAAGTCTCCCATATATTGTTTGATCAGGACCCATTGAGGGCAGTTCAATCCTTTGAAAAACCCTCTAACTCTATCTTCCAACCTAGAGAGTATCGATCAACCAACTGTTGCGTCGGGTGCGCGTTTCCCACTATCTGTACAGGGTGCAGTACACCGGGTTCGATTGGTCCAGGTATCTGCTACTGTTTCCCGCTTGAGGCAAATCCAGGTTCCGGAGGGGGCGGTGGGGGCGGTAGTGCAACTACCGAGGTCGATCGTATAATCGCAGAATATAGAGAATATAAATTGAAACCTGTTCCTCAATCGACAGATTTTACCAAGGATGGACATAGTAAAAACTTTTCTACTTCTGAATATAACGGATCCGACAATAGAGCTACAGGACATAATCACAACTACTTCATCATGGGTGTTATGGACACCATGGCAGAGGGTATTCGAGATCTTTACAACGAGGAATTTAATAAAGATGGTAGTACAAATTACGGTTTACGTCTCACCAGTGGTTATCGATGTCCAGAAAAAAACAAGGCCGTTGGCGGAGAACTGAATAGTAGGCATATGTGGGGACATGCGGTAGATCTCGTTCCTGCTATGGGCAATCTTCCTGAGGGTGTCACTCCAGAAGATGCATGGGAAAAGCTCCGCAGAGCCGCTCGAGAATTTGCACGAAGGAATCAAGGTTATCGAGTAGTAGACGAAACAAAAGATGCATCCAACAAACATATTCACATTCAATACACCCCTTAGAACATTGATGACTCGCGAACATATACTCTATAAGGATCGAACATTACATTCTCGTGTCGATGTGCAAGTGGTTTTCTTGCTTTTGGGATTCTGCACAGTGGTTTGCGAGGCAACTTTCGCGAGTGAGAGCTTCATTCTATTCCGCGAATTGGTCATGAGATCAGCATCGACACCTTCGAATTCCTTCGCGGCGGATTCTATGGGATTCTCTGATGTCAACGGCGACGGCATTCAAGAGTTCATATTCCACGAATACACTCAGAACTATCCGAAAGATGTGCTTCTTAAACTAGCACATGTGAATGCCGAGGAGCTGGAGATCGTGTGGACCGCCCCTCGTGAGCTTCGCACTGGTTACGGCCGATTTCTTGTGGGGAATGTGGATGGAGACCCCGAAAGTGAACTCGTCGTCTTCAGCGGTCGACGAATGATACGAGAAACGCTGTTCGGGACGCGCGTTTTTAATTGGCGTGGCGACGAACTTATCACGGTTGGCACGGACCAGCTTCCAGCAGAAGCTGGCGCGTTGGTTGACATTGATGGCGACGATGTGCACGAGATAGCGTTCGCAGTTGTACCTGAGCAGTTTGAGAACTGGGAAGGTACAGAACCAGCCATCCTCATGATTTGCCGAGTGACCCCAAACGGCTTCAAGACACTCTATCAGCTTGAGTTGCCACATGCAGTCACCTCCTTGAATTCGGGAGATTTGAACGGCGACGGGATAGACGAGTTTTTCACGGAGGAAATTTCCCATGACGGATCTGTGGAAGGTCAAATAGCCATTTATGAGGTGGATGCAAGGAACGGTATACGAAGAGTGTTTGCGCAAAACAGACTGGTGAGTCTATTAAGATTTTTTCGCACATTCCAAAGTCAAGGTTCAACATACCTGCTTATAGTAAATTCTAGCATTAACAGACCTTTTACTATTTACAAACCGAAAAAAATAGCCAATGGAAGCTATGAGCTCGAGCCTCAACATTCACATAATCCGCAACTTTTGCACGATGCGGTGCTGTCAACCATGGCATACAGTCCGGCTACAAAACACTATTTACGTACGCGTAGTTGTTCGGCAAAGGAAGAAGCAGATGCCGGATTGCGCAGATGTGACAAGCTCGAATGGATCCCAGAAGAGAACTTACAATGAACGAGAAAGATTCAACTCTGCTGAATATCTGAAGTAGAGAAGTTCATGATTTCAATAACAATCCTATTCTCGCTCAAGCGATGTCTATACGACAAAGATCACCATCCAAGTAACTCTTACGCGACAGTGCATTCTCTTGCGTCGGCACTCTTAGCGATTTTGCTTACGAATGGGTGCTCAGCACCGGAGAGCGAGACCGAGTTTTATTCGTCTTCAATCTTTCTTCCCGATAGGTCCTATACAGTCGACGCTGTTGCTTTTGCAGACGTAGACCGAGATGACGAGGAGGATTTTATTTTCCTCGACGCGACCGAGGGGCTAGATTTCGCTACTCTCAGAGTAGGGAATGTTTCGGATGGGGGCATCAAAATCAAATGGTCGTCTGGACCACAAGCTGACGTCCCTGATGCAACCAAATTCGATATGGGAAATATTGACTCGGACCCACAGTCTGAGCTGGCACTGATCTGTACTAGCCAGAATCCCTGTGATGGCAATCAAGGAATTGTCGCGCTCGACTGGAATTCGAATGGATTTACCGTACTTACCACGAGCGACCTTCCAATCATTGATGCCGCACTTCTTGATGTGGATGGCGACAATGTTGACGAGATCGCGTATGCAGTCTATGAGGAAACCTCTGGTCTTGAAGAGGACGAGAATCTCGTTTCGTTGAAGATAGACCGTTTTACGACTGACGGATTGAAATCGCTCCACGTCATCAAGTTTCCATGCCTCATTCGATCCATGATTACGCATGACGTCGATGGCGATGGTGTCGACGAAATCATAACAGAGGAAGAATCGAGCGATGTTTATAGCGATTATCAAATCGCTATCTATAGGATCTCAACAACCGACGGCATCAAAATTGCAATCAAGGAGCATGTGTTGTTTTCTGGAGATTTGAATTTCATGCGCGTATTTGAATACGACGGAGACCAATATCTCTTTTTAGAGTATGGCAAAGGTTTCTGGAAAACAGTGTTCAAAATAGTCCCTAATTCCGAACAGTCATTCGAACTTATCGTGCAGGGGTTATTCAAGCCTAGATTGTGGACAGCAGCAGTTCGAACTACGATGGCTAGTAGTGCTAGTCGCAATCAACTCCTTCAGATCGGTGACGACGGGTCATTGGATTGGCAGCCTAAGACTAGTGAGGATTGAGCGTGCAAACACGTAGGGGTGTGGTCTTCAAAGTCGTTCTTGTTCGTTTTTTGATCACTGTTTTAACCGAGCGTCTCTATTAGCCATTCCTTCAGCTTCTCGAAGAACTCGACGTGCGAAGATGTGTCAATGTGCTTTATCCTAATCTCCACTCCATCTTTGACGGCGTGCAAGTTGGATTTGTCAATGTGAGCACAGGAAATTTAACGTTTCTTCGGCGTGACCTAGTCGTGGACGGAAAAGAACCACTCATTTTTGGTCGAATCTACGACTCGCGACAGAAACAGAATCTAGACTTTGGTGAAGGATGGAAATCGTCTTTAGTCGAGGAACTACGAATCGACGCAACAGAAGCAATTTACATTGATGC
>MPMU01000005.1 GCA_002238665.1 Gammaproteobacteria bacterium bin55 | reverse complement strand
CGCAACTGCTGCTCCTACATCAAACAGTCTTGATTGCACCCTTCGTAGCTCTTCAAGCCAAGGCGATTGAATCAACACGGAAGCAAGTCCGAGTGCCGCATTCGCCTCATCAAGTACTCCTACCAGCTCAATACTTGGATCAAATTTGTTATATCGTTCGCCGTCGGCCAGGGACGTTTTGCCTCTATCACCATGACGGGTCACGACAGAGGAAATACGGCTTTTCACTTCGAGTCTCCATGGAATGAATCGGGACTTATATATCTTGGTGCCACAGAAATTCAACCGGAATAGTGCATCTGCACTGCAACTGCACACTATTTAGTGGAAAATTGTACATGTTATGGGCGCATTCTGGAGTACTGGCAGGGTTATGGACGTACCGCAGACGAACGATCAGATTTGTATTCAAACATATCAGAATTTCGTCGGCTCAACCAGTAAGCGAACCGACATGACACTTTATCCCGCGGCTGCATCACGGGAGAGTATCAAAACCTCGGTCATTTGATTGCGTAGCTTCTCAGTTGCTCCAACATGATAGAAGTGAGAAATTGTGCGTTGAGGAAAATCTGTAAACCAACGCTCTACATACTCGTTTTTACGGTACTTATTTTCAAGCCACATGGACATCACGAACTTTGCTGAAGTACTGTGTAGCGCATTTGCCAGTTCGTTGGCATCTTCCTCAGTGAATCCATTGTAATAATCAGTGTGCCTCCCCACGTAAGGTGGGTCGCAATAAATCAGGTCTCCTTCTTTAGCTTCCGAGATAGTCTTCCTCCAATCCTGCACTATGAGTTTCCAATTCTTTCCTTTCATCACAGTGGTAACCCATTCGACTTGATTAACGATTTTTGTTACGAGTGCGGGACGAAATCGTTCTGGCTTTCTGCAAAAAGGAACGTTGAACTTGCCCTTACGATTGAATCTCACCATTCCATTGAAACAGGACCGGTTCAGAAAGATGAAGTCCAGAGGATCACCAAACTCGTTGAATCGCTCCCGAATAGCGTAATAATGGCACTCTCCCTTTTCGAGGAGTAGGCTACCCTCATGTTCGAGATGATTGCGTACTGTACAGCCCTTGATTTCCTCGTTAAGTATGCCTTGATACAGATTGATGACATGCTCGTTCGTATCTGCTAGTACCGCATTCTGTGGCTCGATGTTTAAGGCTACGACTCCTGTTCCAAGAAAAGGTTCTATCCATCTACCGTTTTCTTCCCACGATATTGATTGAGCAATCAGGGGAACGATTTTTGTTTTTATGCCTTGCATTTTCAACGGTGGAGATTTGGGATGAACGATTCGTGGCAAACCACTCTTTTCTACATATTTGTTCAGGAGCATGTAGTAAGTACCAAATTAGGTTGAGATGAGATTACGTCTAATCGTGAGTAGCAGGTTAGGACAAGCTCCGTCCAGGAAATCCAATGGGTTTGTAGTTCCATTTGTGTTCCTTTAGGACAAGTGGTTCACCTTTTTAGACAAGAAATTGATGCTCTTATAGATTGTGCGCGTATCCACTGCACCAACCTCTCGATGGAGAGAGTGGTGTAAAAATCTGTACTGTGTAGTTTACGTTGCATCTCGTCTTTGGACCTGTCCCTCGCGATAGACATCGTCTGGCACGCGATAGTCGAAATTCTGGTGCCAACGTTCATCCAAGCGCCACCTAAGACTACCTATTCCTTTATTTTTAACTGAGCCGTAACGATCATTGAACGAGGGTTTAATGTTGTGAGCTTCAAACGATCTATAACGCTTCGGCCGCGGAATCGCGGACAACCGCCGCGCTTGGAGAACTGCTTGTATGTCTTATCAGACCTTAGAATGCCGAACGTTGATTATTACAATGAAATTGAGAGGAGTCTGGACCGTCAGTCAGTTTCTCAGTCTGGGATTTACGCTGGTCGTAAGATGAGATACGGTTGCTACCTTTTTGCAGTCGACTAGTTCTTACAAAGCCCCGTTAAAAAGTAATTTCTGTTGCTCAAGAAACTCGATTAAATTCAAGTGACTCCGCTTTGATAAACGGGCTCGATAGGAAAAATCGCACGGATTAACATTAGCAATAGGTGTTAATCCTATCGCCATATAGCCCAAACAACTCTCAATCTTGAATTCTGAAAGAGGAAAGGCCCATGCCTTCATTTGACATAGTCTCGGAAGTTGATCTACAGGAAGTTCGCAACGCGGTCGACCAGGCCAACCGAGAACTTCGCACTCGGTTTGACTTCCGTAACGTCGATTCAGGGTTTGAGTTCCGAGATGGACACATTGTGGTATGGGCTGAAGAGGATTTTCAACTCACGCAACTCAAGGACATTCTCTATAAGAAGTGTGCTGGTAGAAAAATCGAACAGAATGCACTGGTAGAAGAAGGTATCGAAAGGTCTGGCAAGCAACAGCGATTGAAACTAAGTCTTCATAGTGGCATTGACCGTGACACGAGTAAAGTGATCGCCAACATGGTTAGAAAATCAATGCTGAAAATTCAGGTGCAGATTCAAGGCGACAAGGTAAGAGTATCGGCTGGGAAGCGGGATGACCTGCAGCAAATCATGCAACAAGTCAGGGAGTTGGAAATTAAGCTTCCAGTGCAGTTTAATAACTACCGAGACTGACTCTTAACCTCTGATTTCCGCCTTGGTTCCAGCCAGGAGCTCTCTCAGTTTATGGCGGAGGATCCAGAGGCATGCTAGAGACGGGGAAACCATGATGGCGGTAATTACGAAAAACGTTCCCCAATCTCCTCCTAAAGCATCTACTGCCCAACCTGACCCAGAAGCAAATATGGTGCGCCCCGCAGTGCCTATAGACGCAAGTAATGCATACTGAGTAGCGGTGTAGTTCCGATCAACAAGCAAAGAGATAAACGCCACGAATATCACCGAAGCGATAGCACCGGTGAGATCATCGACGAGGACTGCCACAGCGAACAGGGCTTCGTTCTTACCCACCCAATAGAGTAATGAAAAGAGCAAGTTAGTAGCAGCCATCGCCAGGCCAGCGACGACCAACGCGCGAACAACACCTACCTTAACAGCGAAGTAGCTACCGAGTATCGTGAATGTAACTGTAACTACCCATCCAAGACCTTTTGAATAGATAGCGATGTCGCTCTTCGAAAATCCGACTTCCTGATAAAAGATGATTGACATCCGTCCGAGGAATGCTTCGCCAATCTTGAATAGAAAGACAAAAGCAAGGAGTGAAAGTGCTATCACCGGCCCATTGCGTTTAAAGAAACTCCACAGTGGTTCAATGACTGTTGTCGAAAACCAAGCTAGGGTTTCGTGATGCCAACCCACAGGTTGACCTAGGCCGGCAAGTTTGTACGCATAACCTCTTTGGGTATTGGCAAACTCTTTAACCCGAGCATCAATCGAAACCTCTCTAACATACATGAGCAGAATATTGCAAGCGACTATCACGATACCCATGACTAGGATCGTCTGCTGCCAATAGTTTTCGACCCCACTAGCTTGTAAAAAATCCGCTGTAGTAAGCGCTATGACACCACCAAGTTTGTAACCGGTCCACCATCCAACTACGGCAGCTGCCGCCCCTGCAGCCATCAACTTTGAGTGGTCTTTTGGAATCTGTTCAATTCGAAGGGCATCGATGGTGATGTCTTGTGACGCCGACGCGATGGAAATGATTAATCCCACCAAGATGATTGCTGTCAAGTCCTCCGTTGGAGAAAACGTAGACCACACAACGAGAGATAGTAGGATGATCGCTTGAAGTGTGACGATCCACGCTCGCCGGTGGCCTAGACGTCGACTCAGATAAGGAATCTGGATACGGTCTATGAGCGGTGCCCACAGGAAATTGATTGCGTAGACTGCAGTAATTAGTCCAGCGAAACCTACAGTGGTTCGGGAGACATCAAAATCTCTTAACCACAGAGAAAGAATAGCTCCTGTGAGTACCCACGGGAATCCACTGATAAACCCGATGAGGAGTATGCGGAATATGCGGACGTCAACGTACAGCTTCAAATCATTAAGCATGGCTGGTTCTCGACTTTCCTGTCGTCAGCTTGAGCTAGCGCGGGTAGTGTCTACGCTAGGGAGTACTCGCAATTGTAGCTTGGTGTCTCGAGCTCGTGCCGGTGCAGGTTAGAAAATCACTTCATTTGATGTATTGATTGTTAGCGCTTAAATCAAATTGCCACCTAAAGTTTTGCGCTGTCAAACAGACCAAACGGAGTAGGCAAATGAAGATCATGACATTTGGACTAAAGCAAATTACAGCTAGCATGATTTTTCAAGGAGAAAACTGAAAATCCTGAAGACGAACTCGTTCCTCAATGACTCTGATACCTTCCTGTCGTAGCCGATTGATTTGGAGATCCTTGCCTGAACTACGTTCAGCAATCCGACCATCTGAACGGATGATTCTGTGCCAAGGCACATCCTCAGTCGCGTGAGCTAGAACACTTCCTACAAATCTCGAGCGGCCAGGGAGTCCTGCCATTTCCGCGATTTGACCGTACGTAGCCACTTTTCCATGTGGGACGTGAGAGACTGCGACCAATACTGCGATGCGGCGATCATTACGGTCGTCTTGGGAGTCTTGGGTATTCTGCATTCGTTTTTTGAATTTTCTTCAACAAATACCTTGAAATCTAATTCATCCACCCCATGTATGAATTAGGTTAGCAGTCTAAAGCCGCGAGTGCTAAAATTCATTTAGCACTCTAAGAGGTAGAGTGCTAATTCGATTTATAGTCATTCAATTAGGGGGTAGCTAATGAATATTCGACCACTACACGATCGTGTTGTTGTTCGTCGATTAGAAGAAGAAACCTTGTCTGCTGGGGGTATCGTACTCCCGGACTCGGCTTCTGAAAAACCTTCTCAAGGAGAAATTCTTGCAGTAGGTCCTGGTAAATCACTTGATAACGGCGAAGTACAAGCCGTATCAGTAGCTGTTGGCGATAAAGTGATCTTTGGTCAATACGGCGGAAATACCGTCAAAGTCGATGGCGAAGAGCTGTTGATACTGAGTGAAAGCGAAATCTTCGGCGTGATCGAAGGTTAATTAAGAGGAGTTAAGAAATGAGTGCAAAAGAAGTCAAATTTTCAGACGACGCACGTTCACGCATGCTTGACGGTGTGAATGTATTGGCCGATGCGGTCAAAGTTACTCTCGGTCCTAAAGGCCGAAACGTGATTTTGGACAAGTCCTTTGGTGCACCGACAGTGACCAAGGATGGCGTATCAGTCGCAAAAGAAATCGAGCTAAAAGATAAGTTCGAGAACATGGGCGCACAGATGGTCAAGGAAGTCGCCAGTCAAACTTCCGACGAAGCTGGTGACGGAACTACAACCGCAACTGTGCTAGCACAGGCGATCCTGAAAGAAGGTCTCAAGTCTGTTGCTGCTGGTATGAATCCAATGGACCTCAAGCGCGGTATCGACAAAGCAGTTATTGCTGCTGTTGCTGAACTGGAAGGAATGTCAATTCCTTGCGAAGATAGCAAAGCAATAGCACAAGTCGGTACGGTTTCTGCCAATAACGATGACTCCGTCGGCGAAATCATCGCTGATGCCATGGACAAGGTCGGCAAAGAGGGAGTCATCACGGTTGAAGAAGGCAGTGGTCTTGAGAACGAACTTGACGTAGTGGAAGGTATGCAGTTTGATCGCGGTTACCTGTCTCCGTACTTCATCAATAATCAAGATTCGATGTCTGCGGAACTAGAAGATCCATACGTATTGCTTTGCGACAAGAAGATCTCAAACATCCGTGACATGCTTCCAATCTTGGAGAATGTCGCAAAATCCGGTAAGCCATTGATGGTTATTGCTGAAGATATCGAAGGTGAAGCTTTGGCGACACTAGTCGTTAACAACATGCGCGGAATCGTCAAGATTGCCGCTGCGAAAGCACCTGGTTTTGGCGATCGACGAAAAGCCATGCTTCAGGACATCGCGACTTTGTCTGGTGCAACTGTTATTTCCGAAGAAGTTGGTCTGACTCTAGAAGGGGCAACTCTGGAAGACTTGGGTACCGCTAAGCGAATCTCGAGTTCCAAGGAAAACACGACCATCGTCGATGGCGCAGGTGCGAAGGGAGATATTGAAGGTCGCATCAAGCAGATTCGTCAAGAGATTGAAGACACGACCTCTGATTACGATCGCGAGAAATTGCAGGAACGACTGGCGAAGCTAGCCGGTGGTGTTGCAGTAATCAAAGTAGGTGCACCTACCGAGATTGAAATGAAAGAGAAGAAAGCACGCGTTGAAGATGCGTTGCACTCTACTCGCGCTGCTGTTGAAGAAGGTATCGTTCCTGGTGGTGGTGTTGCTCTAATCCGAGCGCTTCAGAACATTGAAGGCATCAAAGGTAGCAATGAAGATCAAAACGTTGGTATCCAGATCGCGTTACGAGCTATGTCCTACCCACTCAGACAGATTGCTGAGAATGCGGGTGCTGAACCTGCAGTCGTAGTGGAAAGGGTTCGCGCACTTGAAGGAAATCACGGATATAACGGTGCAAGCGACGATTATGGCGACATGATTGAGCTTGGTATCCCTGATCCTGCAAAAGTGACTCGAACTGCATTGCAAGCAGCTGCTTCTGTCGCAGGTTTGATGATTACCACCGAAGCTATGGTCAGCGAACAGCCAGAAGATCACCCACCTGCACCTCCAGGTGGTGGCGGAATGCCTGACATGGGCGGCATGATGTAATAGCTGTCCGAAGCTAGTCCTCATGAAGTACCGAGGGCGTGAAGAAGTATGTAAGAAGGGATTGCAGAAGCAATCCCTTCTTTTTTGTTGATATTCGACGTTGGCCATGCACTGAAATATGAGCCGCCGGAGCAAGCAGTGTCAGATTGTGAAAATCACGTCTACTGAGAGGGAATCCCACTCGTGTCGTCAGTCATGTCATGAACTACATTGTTGCTAAAACTCTCGACAGAATCAGAGACTCATTGAATTTATTTGCAAAATATCAGCTGAGTCTCAACCCGAAACGAAGCCACTGTTTAAGGTCAACCCCATGAAAAAGATCCTCGCCTCTATAGTCTGTTGCCTCGGTATGTGCACGGTTTTCGCAGACAACCACGAAGTCGTAACGGTTGAACAGATCAATGAAATATTCGGATGGAACTTTGATGAAGTGGAAATCACTACGGAAAAGGTAGCTGATGGCTTGTATGTGCTGTTTGGTGCAGGAGGAAATATCGCTGCATCTGTAGGCGAACAAGGTGTACTAATCGTGGACGATATGTTTCCAGAATTGATACCGAAGATCGAAAAGGCAATCAACGACGTAGGCGGTGGTTCAATCGACTTTGCGATAAATACTCATTGGCATTTTGACCACGCGCACGGAAACTTGGCATTAGGACCCGCTGGTACGCACATCGTCGCTCACGAAAATTCAGTTCAAATGAATCGAGTGGACAGCATCGTGAATATCGTTCGGTACAAGATAGCTCAAGATGCCTACCCGCCCGAAGCACAGCCTGTAATCTCCTTTGACCGAAGCATGAGATTTCATTTCAATGGAGGAGTAATTGATCTCATTCATGCAGGACCAGCTCACACAGCGGGCGATACAGCAGTGATATTTCGACAACAGAATGCGGTTCACTTCGGCGACGTGTTCAACAATACCGGTTACCCTTTTATAGATGCAGATAGCGGCGGTACCATCAATGGCATGATTGAATTCTGTAATGCAATTCTGAGCGAGTTGAATGATGAATCCATTGTCATTCCAGGACATGGACCCGTTACGGATGTAGATGATCTAACCGCCTATATCAACATGCTTACTGTCGTCAGAGATCGTGTTCAAGCGTTAATTGAGGAAGGTCAATCTAAAGACCAAATCCTTGCGGCCAAGGTAACGAGTGACTTCGACGAGGAATATGGTCCAGAGGAAAACTCTTTGGGTTTCGTAGATCGGGTGTATACGAGTCTGATGAATTAGCGCAGGTAATTTTGAGCCTAAAGGACCTTTAAGATAGTGATTGAAGTTTCATGAATATCCACATACCCAGCGAGTCTACATTAGGTGCGGTCGTCACAGATCTGGACGTACCCAACATCTCAGACTCTGAGTTCCAACGTATTTACACACTGTTCCTTGAACGATCAGTGGTAGTGTTCAAGCAGGTCCACATTGACCAAGAGGAACATATACGCTTCAGCCGAAGATTTGGTCGATTAGAGCGCACTCTTTCAAAGAGAACATCTCGACCTGAGATTTCCCTTCTATCGAATGTAACGAAGGAAGGACAGATTGCGAAACCTGATGAGGTTTTGGGATTGTTCCTTAAAGGCAACCGATATTGGCACTCGGACTCATCGTTCAAGGTGGTTGGTGCAAAAGCATCTCTTTTACGAGCAGTGGAAGTGCCGAATGAAGGCGGAGACACTGAATGGGCCGATATGACAGCATCTTGGGAAGCATTAGATCAACGAGAAAAGGATGCTCTAGAAGGGCTGTATGCAATTCATTCCTATGAATATTCTCAGAGTCTAATCGGCGGTCTTGGGATATTGAAATCTGCTGAGCTAGAGGATTTGCCGCCAGTTGAGCATCCAGTGGTGAGAACCCATCCTGAGACCGGAAGGAAGTGTCTGTATCTTGGTCGGCATATCTCTCACGTCAGGGGCATGGAATTCAAGGCCAGTCAGGATCTGGTAGGTTCTCTAACCGATGTAGCGTGCCGTGCGCCAAGATTATTTAGACATCAATGGGACGACGGAGACGTTGTCATTTGGGACAATCGTTGTGTATTACATCGTGGTTATCCATGGCCGTTCGATCAGCCCAGGGTGATGCGACGAACTACCGTTGCAGGAGAAGGCGACAATCCTTGGATTCTGGATGAGGAAACACAAGCTAGCACTTCTCAAGTTGGGTAAACAGATACGTAGGGATTCCAACTAACATCAAGTAGCATTTCTGAAAAAACTGGTTAGTTAATTCAATCTCAAAATCCTCACGACCGACCTTGTGAGGAGCCAAACTTGTGAGGTATACTCGTCCGCCAAGGCAATAGATTACAGGTTGAGCATTGAAAGAAATCCCGCGATTTGACTACGAAGGTACCTTAAAGAAGCTGAAGAATCGGGAATCGGTTTCAGAACAGGATGTTAATACCGAGATCATTAATTCAGTCTTGGAGGATGTCCTGGGGTATTCACATATTCAGAGAGAATCTCAAGACAAGGGTCAACGACCGGACTTTTTGTGTTTCCGCGACGATAACTCTCTCGACTTAATAGTAGAAGGCAAGCCTCTCGATACTGATCTTGATAAACGCCCTTCAAGAAGCGATGCTGCGACGCGAATTCCAAAGGTCCAACTTGAGGAGTACGTTAAGAAATATAGATTTTCAGACGACGGCGTTTTTGGTCTGCTTTCAAATGGAGAAGAGTGGCGAGTGTGCCAGCGTAGAGAACTGGATGTAGTATGGCTCACGTCCAAAAAGGCAGATACCTACGAAGACTTGAAACATGCACTCAATCCTCTTATTCATAGAGGATCTTCAAGAATTCTCAGAAAATTTTCTAATAAGGATGGTTTCAATCTCCTGGACAAAATCAGACATTCAGTAGCTCACGATGACCTGTTGATGCAAATGGCAGAACCTGAAGCTACACTGGAGCCTCACACAAATTGGCTTTCCTCGATTGAAATAGTGTCTAAAAGTAACTCTGATGGCATTTCACCTAATTCGTACTTGGTGAGTATAAAGAGCAGAGCAGACGACGGAATCATCGCTGTTCAGGACATTCACGATGCTTTAAAGGAGACATATCTGTACGATGAGTCCATTGAAGTAGCTGGTCTAGCAGTCGAAATTGACCAAGAAGATGGAAGATGTAGTGTGTGCAGGATTTTTGCATGGGACGGTGGAAAGTTGGTCACCTCTGCACCATTTGATCCAGAACTTCCAGGTACCTTAGTACTTGAACATCTCGAAATGCTTACTAGGTATGCTAACCAAGGAATCTCTGATCTTGTAAATTCTCTTAATGCTAATCCCATTCGGTCCAAATTCTATGATGACCTAGCGGAGTGGTTTAAGCGGACTGGAACGGAGTTGGACGATTTACGCCACCTAGTACGGATACTCTTCACTTGGTTTTTGAAAGAAAAAGGTGTGATCCCATCGGAGGTATTCGAAAAGAACAGTGGGATTTCAGTCCACGATCAGCTAGTTCACCTGTTTACACGCATACTTCCTGTAGAGGAAAACTTGCGACGGCACCCTATTGAGTATGACGTTCTGGAGCAAGCCTATGCGGACTCCCCCTTCTTGAATGGATCCTTATTCAGTGAAGAGGACGGTCTTCTGCGTTCACCTCTTAGAGATATTGACTATCTCGGTGGAGAAGGGACCAATCGACCTGGACTCTTCACAATTTTAAAGAGGTATGAATGGACACTCACAGAACACACTCAGGTGCACTCTGACATTGCACTTGATCCGAGCATGATTGGTAGTGTTTTCGAAAGATTTCTAGCAATCGCCACCGAAGTTGACATTGGACCTTTAGCTCGCCAACCTGATGGTGCTTATTACACACCAAAGGACCTTACGGAGGAAATGGTGTGCGATGCATTAGCGCATTCTTCGGTAGAACAGGTACAAGGAGTAGAATTCGATGACATGTTAAATATAATACGATATGATGGGGGGGCAGTACTGATGGTTTAGATGCCCGACAGAGTCGTGCTTTAATTGAACACTTAAGAGCAATTACCGTTCTAGACCCATGCACCGGAAGTGGCCAGTTCATTGTAAGCACACTCAATATCCTGAGGCGAACTGAGCGCAGGATTTTACGAGAGGAATACAACGATCAAGAGCGAATTAAATATGCCATCGAGAACCAACTCTACGGCGTAGATATACATCCAATCGCGGTTCAAATAACCCGATTCCGGTTCTACCTCGCCCTGATCAACGCCCAACTTAGTGGCAATGACCATTTCATGTTAGATCCGTTAATAAATCTTGAAACTCGTATCGTGTCAGCAAATTCGTTGGCAACTCGCGTGAACGATCAAGATGACAATGATCTCGGAATTCATCTAACAGATGAGCATTTACAGGCATGGCGCGAGATACGTGATAAGTATATGCATGCCCATGGTACCCGGGAAAAAAATGAAATTCGAGTTCTTGAAGCGGAAGCGAGGAAGAAGATTAAAGAGGATCTCAAATTTCCACATCCGTCAGTAACTGAATGGTTGGACAGTGAGTTTTTAGGAAGCGAACGGGTAGTCACGAAAGTTGGATTAAGACTACTATTTGGTAGAAACCACTGGGATATTGTGGTAGGTAATCCACCCTATGAAAACACTTCTAAAAACACTGACGCAAAAATAAGTGCGAAAGAAAATGGATATCAATCGCACTCATGTGGTGATCTCTACACCTTATTCGTTGAGCTATGTACAAACCTGATTAAAGATGGGGGTGGTGTTTTTACGATGGTTGTACCACACTCGATTTGTTTCGCAAAGGCAAAGCGCCAAATACGGGAGATCTGCCTTAGACATGCAAAATCTGTTCATCTTCGCACGTACAACAATCGTCCTGTGGCGGTTTTCCCGCCGCACCCATTTATCAAAGGTGGATCCAAGGGTTCTGAAAATGTGCAACGTGTTACAGTGATTTCTCTTATTAATAAAACTAGCGTCGAAGCTGAAAGGGGACCAACTCTTTACTCGTCATGCTACATTGGGCTACGAGCAGATATACGGAAGGAAATCCTCGGTCAGCGACCGAGTGCAATTCAACCTGACATCGAACGGTGGACGATGGCGGGAAGCAACTTACTTGTGAAGCTTCTTACAAATATGTACTCAGAGACCGGATCATTGCAACAAAAATCGGGTCCATCTGAAATTATTACATACCCACCCACCGCAGGTTATTTCCTGACGTGCATACCAGATGAATTGCTAGCTAGTGATCGTCGAAAATCACTAAAAGTGCCAAATGACGAAAATTACTGGCCGTATATTTGTCTCCTTAATTCGGGAGTATTTCACGCTTACTGGCTAATGGTTGGAGATGCATTTGATGTAACAAAATCCACATTTGATTCCCTGAGATTTCCGCCAAAGTGGGTCACCAACGAAAAATTGAGACAGCGCGCCGAAGCAATAGGTCGAGAATTTTGTAGCGAAGCAATACTTGAAAAGTCAAGATCAGTCCTTCAACGAGATGGAAAGGAATTTCCAAATTACAACTTTGTAGATCATGTGCCTGATTTAGTCCACGCAGCAAATGAAATTTGCATAGAAGGCTACGACTTATCTCAGCATAAAAGAGAATTAGAGGAACAGATCGAAAAGTTAAGAAGGTTTGAGACGTGGGAGTTTTAGATCTCTGCGGTATGGATGTCCCAGTTGTGTTGAATTGCATAGTCTCGTCTCTCGATTTCTGCACTCGCTCTAGCCAACAGTATCCTTTGCAGTGGTACTAGCGTCACCGCGTCATTTTCAAGCGATGGTAGAGAAACTAGATCAAATCAAGATACCACTTCATATATTTGATTGCCTAAAATTCTTGCATATTTAAGTATGCAAGGAATATGGATCTAAAGAATAGCGTCGTAGATAATCGAATCGGGGCAAGGATCCGAGCGATTCGTCAACGTCAGAGCTTGTCTCAAGACGAACTAGCGCAGTCCCTAGGATTAAATGCTAGGCAGATCCTCTCAGCAATCGAGACAGGCGCTCGAAGTATCAAGGTGCAAGAGTTACTGCTTATAGCTGAGCAACTCGGCGTGCCGATTGAGTACTTCACTGACCCATTCCGAATCGACGGCGAAGTCCGGTTTTCTTGGCGACAGAAAAATGTTTCAACGGAAATATTGGTCAAATACGAAAGTAAAGCGAGTGAATGGATCGGCGCGTATCGTACCTTAGCACCCAAAGTAGGAGTCAATCCACCTCTCATACGACCATCGTTATCTTTGACCAAGCAATCTCGCTATGAAGACGCAATGGATGCAGGCGAACGATTCGTTCGGGACTTCAAACTCGGAGATGTACCAGCGCGACGTCTGGTGGAGGTAATGGAAGATGACCTGAACATTCTTGTACTCATGGTGAACGCGGAAGAAGGTATCTCTGGTGCTGCGTGCCGTCTGCCTGAGATGGACACGGTGCTGATTAGCCGCAACGATATCGTAGGACGGCGTAATTTCGGTATAGCACATGAACTGTTTCATATCCTGACCTTTGAAGCAATGCCACCGAGTCATGTTGAAAGTTCTGACGAGAGAGGCGGAGATCGTGTCGAGCATCTTGCCAACAATTTTGCGGCAACTGTACTCATACCAGCGTCGATAATCAACAAATTCGGTCCGTGGCGAGAACTAGACCAGGATAGTCTTGTTGAAAAACTTAACAGGATTGCATCAAAGCTTGAAGTTACATCCACCGCCTTAATGTGGCGCTTAGTATCTCTTGGATCATTGCCAGAATCATTGGCTCAATCTATTCCAGAATCGTCTCTACGAAATAACGGTGGCAAGGTTAGTGACGCAGAAAATCCTCCATTGTTCTCCAAACGCTTCGTAGAGGTCTTGGCTGGAGCACTCAATCAGGGTCACCTCTCGATACGGAGAGCGGCAACATTGGTCGGAGTGCCACTTGAAGCATTACCCGAGATCATGGATGCCCACGGAGTTGAATTCACTCTCGAAGCATGAGTTCTGTCGTAACATCTGGTGCGATCGTGTTCGTAAATACAAATGTGATCATCGGTGCATATCGCACGAAATCATCTGGTGCATCAGTAGGTACCTACCAAATTGAAACCGTAGAGGCTTGTATCCTTGGAAGAACCGTTTCAAGAGACTGGTCATCGCTCATGATATAGACTGAAATCTGCATACAAGAAGAAATGGCTTGACCAATCCATTAGTGAGATGCTGGTTGGAGAGTTAGGCAAGAAACTACAATCCAAAGAAAGGCAAAAATGGCCGAGCTTTTAGCTCATGGACACAGGAGTTACTTTTCATTCACTCGTTTAGTTTCTAGGTAAATATGAATCGTCGAGGATTGCTGAAAGCAACAATCGGGTCTTTGGCTCTGTTATCTCTCTCTGGGTTGCGAACGCTTGCTCAGAAGTTACGACTAGTATCAGATTACTCGGGACTGACAGAAATTGAAGTTGCGGCTGAGCTTCATCCTACAGAAACCTCTGAAGTAGGTAGCGCTGTAGCGAAGTGGGCAGGACCCATTTCAATTGGCGGTGGACGATTCAGCATGGGAGGTCAAGTTGCCTCTGCTAATTCACTTCACCTGGATATGCGAAGCATGAATCGGATTATCAAGATCGATTCAGAGACTCAGACCGCTAGAGTACAAGCAGGTGTGACATGGCGTGACCTTCAAGAAGCGATTGATAAATTCGATATGTCGGTCAGCATTATGCAGAGCTACAGTAATTTCACCGTCGGTGGATCAGTGTCAGTGAATTGTCATGGACGATATTTAGGCAAGGGTCCGATCATCAACTCAGTCCGGGCCCTACAGCTGGTACTTTCAAATGGGGAGGTACTTGAACTGACTCCTGTTGATGAATTATTTTGTGCTGTGGTGGGTGGCTATGGTGGCTTGGGAGTGATTACAGAAGTCGAACTAAGCCTAGATCGGAACCAGCGTATTCGACGAGTAGTCGAGAAAGTTGATCTGAGCGATTATCCAAGCTATTTCCACTCAAACATTGAGAAGAAACCGGAGATTTTGCTCCACAACGCAGATCTCAGACCGCCAGGGTTTAACAAACCTAGGATGGTGAGTTGGACGGTCACTAATGATGAGACGACTGTTCCAGAACGGCTGATACCACACGATCTGAAGTATCGTGCAAACCCATTCGTGTTATGGGCAGTTTCCGAGATCCCGGGTGGGAAGATGCTACGTCGAGGCATTGAGGACAAAATCTACGAGGAGGATGTCGTGGTATGGCGGAACTATGAGGCAAGCCTCGATACCGACTCCTTAGAACCTGCAAATCGTAGATTCTCCACCTATCTACTGCAAGAATATTTCATTCCAGTCGAGAAATTCGAGCAGTTTGTTGAGTCAATTACCTCGATACTTAAGAAACACCGAGTTAATGCCTTGAACATTTCAGTTCGCCATTCACCCAGAGACACCAAATCCCTACTTTCTTGGGCACCAGTCGATGTTTTTTCTTTTGTGCTCTATTACAAACAGGGCAGAAGTAAACGAGCGCACCGAGCTGCTGAGAAATGGACACAGGAAGCCATCGATCTCGTACTTGCGAATTCAGGACGCTATTACTTGCCTTATCGGTTGCATGCAAGCCAAGATCAGTTTGAACGCGCTTATCCTGAATCCAAGCAGTTTATTGAGTTAAAACGAAAGTTTGACCCAACAGCAAAGTTCAGCAACCTCCTTTGGGATAAGTACCTGACGTGAGTCGGTCCGGAGATTGGTAGGTACTTTTTGAAGTTCAATACCTTCGCGCACCTCAAATTGCATGGGGATTTTGTGATATAACGAGAGCCGAGAGATTCGACCTAAAGAAGCGCGTTCAAGAACAGGATTTGTGATAAATGACAGCATTAAGTGCCCCCTCCGCACAACATTCAAGAGGTCGTCTAGCCGGTGCCGCAAGAACTCCGATTGTTGTTTTGGATCTCGAAACAACGGGCTTCACTCCACTAGATCGCATCACCGAGATCTCAATCATTTCGCTCGATCCTCACACACTAGAGACGGTCGAGGAGTATGACACGCTAGTCAATCCCCAGAGGGATATTTCGGCAGAGGTCTCCGCGGTTCATGGTCTAACGGCATCAATTCTTGAGGCAGCACCCACGTTTGCTGAAATACTACCTGCTGTCGCTAAGCGATTGAACGGTAGCTACATAGTTGCACACAATGCTCCTTTTGACTGTCGTTTCTTGAGTCAGGAAATAGAGAAAGCCAATGGCTCCTTTGATGAAGGAGAGCCAATTTGCACGTTTCAATTAACAAAGCTTGCATTGGCTAAAGCTTGTATAGAACACGACATTCAACTAGAACAAGCACACCGCTCCTTAGAGGATGCCAGAGCAACGGTTGTTCTCCTGCGCGAACTCCTAGAACAGGGAAAGGTGGACATAGAATCGGAGCACTCAACTGCAAGATGTAGATTTTCTAGCAACGATGTGGTGATCCGTACATTGAGACGAGAAGCTACAGAACTGGGTGGTAACACGACACGCACGATCAAATCACCTTGGCAAGATCCACTGATGGACTATCGCTATGCCGTAAATGTAGCGTTAGATGACAACTACATCTCAATAGATGAGAGAGTTGAACTTGATCAGTTGGCTCACATTCTCGGTTTATCCGAAAAGGAAGTTCAGGAACAACACGAGGTACTTTTTAAGCGTGCACTTGAAGCAACTGGTCGAGATGGTCACATTTCAGAGGCAGAAGACAACTATCTCATGCAATTAGCGGAGGCACTGGATATTGACTATGAAACTCAATTTACGCCTCAGGACCACACAGTTCAGCTCATGTCTGGGATGTCTGTCTGCTTCACAGGATCGGGTGGTGCTATGAAGCCACGCGAGGCGATGGTCCAGATTGCGGAATCGCGTCGACTAGTCGTGCGATCTGGAGTATCACAAAAGCTAGACATGCTCATAGCTGCGGATACATCGAGCTTTTCGACAAAAACCAGGAAAGCTAGAGAATACGGAATTACGGTGATATCAGCATTTGATTTTCTGAGTCTTGTATCGGACTAACTCCTTCTGCTTGCACTGCATCAGAGAGTTATTTCGATCTGCGCACCGGATTTATCGCAATCCCCCCTCGTTGGTGGAAGTACGCTCGAATCTCTAAAGAGCGTGGTCGCAAGCTCCACAAATCCATGAAGATGCGTTCTACCACTGTTTCGTGAAAAATTCCAGTTGACCGGTACGAGACAAAATAGGCAAGTAAAGTCTCAGGTATTAGTGCAGTTCCTTCATATGTGACCTGGATGCTCGCTTGATCTGGTTGGCCGGTGACTGGACACAAACAATAGAAACTCTCACATAGAAAAGTGGTCTTTGTGATCTCTCCATTCTCGAGCTGCAACAAACTAGGGTCAGGCCCCGAAGCGATTACTTGCTCCCAATCAAGTTTCGTGGGTGAGGAATCAATGACTTCAAGTAGATTGATGGCGGCTTCAGATTGCGCATGTGTCCCCGAATTTCTGTCTGTGATCAAAACATTTGGAGTCGCGTTTAGAACACCCTTGAGATCCGATTGAATAGTTCTTCGTATTTCTTCGCGATCAACAATTTTCGAGAAAGCGAACGAGCCCAAATACAGTTTCATGGACTTGCTTTCGATGATTTGTGGAGAGTCAGCAGGTACGGAAATTAGTGCTTTGGCAACTTGCGGGATGCCGATTTCATTCAACCAAGTTAGTTCAAAACATTCCCATTCATCGACACCAATACAGCTGTAGGAATCAAGATCAAAAACAATCTCTTCCCGTTGCTGTTGTCGAGAAATAGGAACTAGGACTTGCGGCGAGTAAGTTTGAGGAACCTTGGTAGGTTTCCCCAATTGAAGTGGACTCATTTGTGGACTAAAAGCGGGTCTGCGTATTTAGTAAGAACATCTAGAAAATAGGTATTGAGTAGCAGACAGTCCCAGCGCGAAAATCAAGGCGGCTTCGTCGGCTACTCCTAGAATTAGAGTTATATACCTTAGCGCGAATCACTTGATTCCAAAGCAAAAATTCTGACGCTTCCAGGGGCCTGGTCCAACTATTCGGTGGTATCCACATCCTGAAGTGTCTATCGCAAACGCACTTGTGTTTAACGCTGCATTGATATCAGCGTGGTCTGTACAGCTATAGCTTTATGCACTCGCCTCAAAGCAGAGACAAACTTTTGTAGGATTTTGAAGAGAGAATGTATTCAAGATACACTTGCTACCTTTGTTTAAACGTGACTGTCAGCTGAAGAGTTTGTAACGCGTAATGCCAGACCGTCTAAAGCTACCCATCGGAATTCAGACTTTTAAGAAAGTCCGAAAAGATGGCTACTACTATGTCGACAAAACTTCGTTCATAAAGAACCTGGTCGACGAAGGTGAGCATTTCTTTCTGTCTCGACCTAGACGATTTGGCAAGAGTTTGTTCGTGGATACCATGAAGGAACTGTTTGAGGGCAATGAAGCGCTTTTCGAAGGATTGATGGTCCACGACCAGTGGGATTGGTCCGTAAAGAATCCAGTCGTTCGTCTCGATTTCAGTGGGGGTAATTTCACTAGACAAGATTCTTTACCCACGAACGTGGAGTTTCAGTTACTGCATGAGGAGCAAAGGTTCGGGATATCTGGTAGTGAAGATTCCACGGTCGAAAGGTTCGGGGCTTTGCTTAAGAACCTGCATGAGCATACTGGTCAACGAGTGGTAGTGTTAATAGACGAATATGACCATCCAATCCTCAGTTCGCTTAGAAAACCAGAGCTTGCGCGCGAACATCGAGACTATCTACAAGGGTTATACGGCATGATCAAGTATGCCGAAGCACACATTCGTTTGTGTTTTCTTACTGGGGTTAGCAAATTCTCAAAAGTCAGTTTATTTTCAGGTTTAAACAACCTAAGAGACATTACTCTAACCCCCAAATACTCTACGATTTGTGGGTATACAGAGAAGGATTTAGAAAACGTTTTTTCGCTCGAATTAGAAGGTCTAGATCGCGATACCATGCGGGAGTGGTACAACGGCTATTCTTGGCGTGGCGACACCAAGGTTTACAACCCATTCGACATTCTGTTGTTGTTTGCGGAACGCGAGTTTGGGAGATATTGGTTTGAGACTGGCACTCCCACTTTTCTTGTGGAGACCTTGTTACGTCGACGGATCAGCTCTGTCAATCTTGATGGGTTGAAAGCTGGAAGCAATTTACTCTCATCGTTCGATGTAGATGCTATTGCACCTGAAGCTCTGTTGTTTCAGACCGGTTACCTGACAATTCAAGCAGAGGAATTCGTTGCTGGAAAAAACTATTTTCAGTTGGGTTATCCCAATCTTGAAGTGCGTCAGAGCCTCAATGAAGCGCTGTTAGATCACATGGTTGGAAATCTTTCCGGCAGCAATACATACAGCAAACCACTCTATGACAAACTAGCTGCTGATCAGATGGATGCTACCAAAGATGTACTGCATGCTTTCTTTGCGAGTATTCCATATGAGTGGTATACGAACAATGACATTTCACGCTTTGAAGGTTACTACGCGAGTGTGTTTTATTCGTTGCTGACTGGAATAGGTCTGAAGTTATCCGTTGAAGACAGCTCCAATAAGGGCCGATTAGATCTGTCGTTTAGCTTGGAAGATCGTGTCTATATCTTCGAGTTTAAGGTTGTCGAGCAATCTGGAGAGGGAACTGCGTTGGCACAGTTGAAATCTCGAAGCTACGCAGATAAGTACCGCACGCCTTCTACCCTAGTGACTTTGATTGGTGTCGAATTCAGTGCCGAGGAACGGAATATCGTGTCCTTTGAAGTGGAAAGAAGCGCTTAGCTAATTCTTTGTCGACGAACTCGATCTTTGTGCGGATAGTCGAGATAATAACTTCAGATAAATTCAATTACGAGAACCATGGCTATGCGATCATTCATGGTTGGCTAAGGAAGCAAAGATGGATTACAAGACCTACCAATCAGTCGGTTTCGACCAACATACACCAGGCGAGATGAATGGGATATCCTCTAAGACGAATCATGAACTCGCAGCGCAAGAGGATAAGCAATATAACCCCTGTCCTGAGGCTTACCCAAACCCTAATGTCGCAATAGGTTCATTCAAACGTTTTCGAGATTGGGATGGAAGTGAGACATTTCCCAACACGTCGCGAAACGTATCTATTTACTGTTCTGCTAACGTCGTTCAAGCTGAACAACCATCGTTTATGTTTTTTAACGATGGAGATGGGTACTTATGGAGGGAAGGTCCGGTACGTGCGACTACCGTGATCGATAATTTGACCGCTACTGGCGATATACCTCCAGTCGTGGCGGTGTTCGTCAATCCAGGCATGAACGATCAGGAACCACAGCAACGAAGTCTTGAGTATGACACTGTGTCCTCGCGATTCGTCGAGTTCATTGACTCAGAGATCGTCCCGTTAGTTGAATCAACCACGGGTTACTCGCTGAACAAAGACCCGAAACAAAGACTGATTTGTGGTATGTCAAGCGGCGGTATCTGCGCTTTGAATGCCGCATGGCATTCACCTTCGAGTTTTGGACTTGTGCTCAGCCACTGTGGTTCTTTTACCAACATCATTGGTGGTCACAACTATCCAACAATACTTAGGCGCACTCCTAGGAAACCGATCCGAGTATTCCTGCAGAGCGGCGAAAACGATCTAAACATTGTGCCAGGTAGTTGGGCAATAGCCAATCAAGATATGGCGGCCGCACTAGATTTTGCAGAGTACGACTACAAGTTTGTGTTCGGTACAGGAGGTCATAGCCTGAATCACGGCGGCGCATTGTTCGCTGAATCGCTTAGGTGGTTATTCCGCGATTAGGTCAAAATAACTTCAGAATCAATACATTCGTTGAATTGATTTACTTTCAAACAAGCCATCATTTTGTGTAAGTACCCATGAAAATCACCGATATCACACTGAGCCCTCTAAAGATTGGCAAGAGCTTGCTTCGGATTGAGACCGACGCAGGAGTCACAGGTCTCGCTGAGGCCGATCCGATTCCTACAGATTCTTCAAGACCGTCGGTCTTCCAAGCCTATCTGGAAAATCTCATAAAACCAGTCTTGATAGGTGAGGATCCCTTGCAGATCGAGAGACACTGGGAAACGCTTGCCGAGGGTAGGGGAGAGCGGATTTATCGGCTACCTCCTCGGTTCCTTGGCGTCATCGATATCGCACTTTGGGATCTTATGGGGAAGGAAGCTGGGATGCCGGTTTATAAGCTCATGGGTGGTGCGGCACGCACAAAGATACCTCTGTACTGGTCAGTAGGGTCGGGTTGGAAGATGCAACCAGAGGAAATGCTTGCCTTGATTAAAGATGGATGGGAAGCCGGGTACCGCGCGTTCAAGATCCGTATGGATTGGCGCGGCTGGCGACAGGACATTGATCCAATCAAGGATTTCAAGATATTTGAGGTGGTCCGGGACTTCCTACCTGAAGGCATCTATTTAGGTTTCGACGCAAACAATGGTTACTCGGTATCCACTGCAATTCAGCAAGGTCGGAAATTTGAAGCTCTGGGAATTGACCATTTCGAAGAGCCCATACCTCACTGGGATCTGCCAGGTCTTCGACAGGTCAGTGACGCGCTGGACGTGGCAGTTTCTGCTGGTGAACAGGATTCATTTCGTTGGTGGTTTGAACACCTCATAGTGCTAGGTAATCCAGACATTCTGCAGCCTGATATCCTGAGTGCTGGGGGACCATCTGAGGTAAAGAGAATCTACGACATGTGCACGGTATTGAATAAACCGGTCATGCCGCACAGTCCAGTGGCTGGGATCAACAGCATGGCTTCGCTTCATGTTTATAGCACAGTCCAAGCGGCAACACGACCTCATGAATTCTCCATTGAGTTTGCCGCTCCTTTGGAGCAGATTGCAGAACTCTATGGTGAACATGTCATCCCTAGCAATGGGAAGATGAAGCTAACTGATAGGCCAGGATTCGGGATTGATTTGAACGAGAGAGCTGTGCAACAACACTCCTATTGACGTCGGGACCTAACTTGGTTGTTCAACCAGGTCAGGCGTACTCTTGACCCCTCTAACCATTCTCGAGAGGTTGTCTAGAAGTAAGTAGAGACTAGGAAGCACCATAAGCGATCCTATGGTTGACGTAATAATCCCACCGATAATGGTCATTGCCATCGGTTGTCGTAGTACTGCACCTTCTCCCCCACCAAAGAGCAGTGGAGTCAACGCCAAAGCAGTCGTGAGTGTAGTCATGGTTACAGGACGGAGACGAATGCCAACCGCTTGAGCCAATGCTTCTCGACGTTCGACACCATCTCGGATCAGCTGTTTTGAGGTGGAGATTAGTAGCACCGCGTCGTTGACTGCAACACCTGATAACACAATCAAACCTAGCATGGCCATGACGCCTACCGGATCTCCCATAGGGACCATTGCAATCGACACACCAACCAATGCCAGCGGAATAGAAGCAAGCACCGTGATAGGTTGAAGCACAGATTCGAACGATCCTGCGAGTACCATAAGGACAAGCAGTATGGCAAGAATTCCGGCAAGGCGAAGTTCACTGAAAGTCTTGACTCTTTCCTCTTCCTCTCCACGCAAAGATGCTTGGAGACCTGCAGGAATAGGCGTATTGACTAGGACTTCGTTCACTGCGGCAATGGCTTGTGGTAATTCATAGCCGTCCGTCACTTGCGCGGTGATCTGACCTGTGCGACGTTGGTTGCGCCGATGTACCTCTCTTGCGCCTTCTACTTCTTTAAATTCCGCTACCTCGCCAATAGCAACTTCCACCCCTTGGCCAGTTCGGAACTTTATGTTACCTAGATTCTCTTTGCGAGGAGTGTCCATACGAATCGTGATTGGATATTCTTCGTCGCCGACAGACATACGTGTCGCTATCCGTCCATCAATACTCGATTCGAGAACCCGGGAAACTGATTGAACATTAACCTGTAAGGCATCCGCATACGCATGATCAAGCTCAATATGCAATTCAGGAGGACCACCTTCGAACGAATTACGAATATTCCAAATCTGAGGCAGTTTTTCTAGTTCTTCCTGTATGAGCGATACACCTCGACGTATGTCGGGTAGCTCCTGTCCAGCCACCTCAATCAATATCGGTACTCCAGAGGTTCCGAGCGCACTAGCCAAAGCGCTCTTGTTAATTTCCCACTCTATCTCCGCGTTGGGTAGTTCCTCAACGACATCCTGTAGCTGGCTTGCGACATGACGACCGGTAGGACCTCCTTCGGCTACGCGAACGTTTACGCGCGCTGTATTCTCTTCAGTCATCTCCTGTCGAATGATGCGATCGTCATCGGGAATGCGGCCTATCTCAGACAGAGAAGCCGCGATGTGATCTGGAGCACTTTGGCGAATGATGTCCTCGATTCCTTTGACTTGGTTTACAGTAGATTCCACTCTCTGTCCCGCTGTACCCACTAGACGAAGTGAAAACTGCTTAGGGTCTGCAGGTGGAAGCAATTCCGTGCCTAACTGAACAAGGAAGTAGATTGCTGTACCGGTAATCAAGATGGCTGTTCCAACGACGATACTTGGCGCTCGGAGCAGTAGCCTCGTGAAGTTCTCTACACCCGTACGAATCGCTCCAGGATTCTCGACGCGATTGTGTTTTAAGTCAGAAGTTTCTTTCGGTAGGAACCACTTGCCCAATGCCGGAATCAGGAAAATGGCAACTACGAGAGAGGCGAGCAGTGACAGTACAACTGTGAATGCAATTCCCTCGATCAGACGCGCTGCAAGTCCCTGCACAAAAAATACAGGTAAAAACACGACACAGGTGGTCAATGTGCTAGCGGTGATTGCACCTGCTACTTGGCTGGTACCTTTTGCTGCGGCGATTTCTGGAGCATGACCTTGACTGACATTTCGATACATTGACTCAACGACGACTATTGCGTTATCCACCAACATACCTGCACCGAGAGCAAGACCACCCAGCGTCACAATATTTAGACTGTAGTCGCCTAAATGCATGAAGAACAACGTACTGCAGATAGAAACGGGAACCGCTGCTGTGACGATGAGCGTTGCACCTGCTGACCGTAAGAAGATCGCCAGTATGACTACGGCCAAGAATATGCCGATCACGGCGGCGATTTGTAAATCGTCCAAAGCATCGACTACCAGTACTGCGTTATCTGTAATCTGTTTGAGTTCAATATTGGGTAAATCGACTGAGAGTTTTTCGATGGTCTCCGTGAGCGTTCTAGACACTTCGACTGTATTGGCTCCAGCTTCCTTGTAAATCGATAATCCGACACCTTCAATACCGTCTACAAGAACCACATGATCTACTTCCTGCTCAGCTTCGATTACTTCTGCGAAGTCTTTCACACGAATCGGTTTGAATATCCCACCTTCGGTATTGACGTAGCGCACTACCAGATCGCGAATATCCTGTGCATCGTTGAACCTTGATCGACTGCGTAACTGGAGTACGCGATCATTCTCTTCGACCGTTCCTGCTGTAATGTCTTGATTTTCGCTGTTGAGTTGGTTCTCAAGAAGTGACAGTGGAATATTGAACGCATCCAGCTGGTAACGGTCTACCTGAACACGTATTTCCTTGAGTCTGCCACCCGTGACTTGGACTTCTGCCACACCAGGTAGCTGTTCGAGTGCGCTTGCGAGTTGGCGCTTGGCGAGTTGGCGAAGTTCAATCAGATTAGGTGCCCCAGAAGGGGCCACCATGCCATAGACCAATATCGGATCTTGTCGTGGGTCAAATCTTCGTACCACGATTTCGTCGACGTTCGGATCGCTTTCTAGACTACCCACCGCTTTCTGAATGTCGATTAGACCAATATCCAGATCCGCAGCCCAATCAAATGTGACTGTCGCGATGATTCGTCCAGTTCGAGCAACCTGCTCAATGTTGCGAACGTCTTTGACCGTGAAGATTTGTTGCTCTAAGTTTTCACCAAAAAGTCTCTCCATTTCCGCAGGTGGTCGATCACCTGCCCGTAGGGAAACTACGACTGAGGGACTTTGGAGGTCAGGAAGTAAATCGATTGGCCGTTGTTGCCAAGCAAGATAGCCAATGATCGTAACCGTAATGGCAACGACGCTAACTGCAATGGGTCGCCGTGTCGCTAACTGTGCGAGCGACTCAAAAAAGTTCACTTAGCTACCTAGAACTCGCACTCGCGTACCGTCGGTTAAGGTTTCCAAGCCGTTGACGACCACCCTGTCACCTACATCGACGCCTTCTAGAACTTGAACCTGATAGTCATCTCCGAGTCCAAGCTGAACTTGCTGCTGTCTAGTCCGTTGTCCATCCAGTACGAAAACGATGCTGTTTCCTGATCGGCTGGTTATCGACGACCGAGGTACCACGATCACGTCCGTACGCTGATCAAGGATTACGAAAGTTTCTACGTACATACCGGGTAGTAGCAGACCGTCTGGGTTAGAAACGAGGATTTCTGCCTTAAACGTGTGATTGATGGGATCAAGTGTGGGTGCTAAATGTGTGACCTCGCCAGCGTGCATTTTGTCGCGATAGGCATAGTGCCGGATTCGTGCCGATTGACCCACTTTGATCTTGCCTAGTTCAGGTCCAATGAGATTTACGTCGGCGATTAGCTCCTCGACGGGGCCGATACGAGCGAGTTCAAATCCCGGTGCCACTAGCATGCCATCTGCGATTGGCAAGTCCTGCGTATCTCGGGCCAGCTTGAGAATGATGCCTTCAATGGGAGACGTGATGTTTTGCTTACCCGCCTGGTTCCGACTCTGGTCATAGCTGAACAGAGCGTCTTCGTAACTTACTTCCTGCTGACGAACTTCTGTTTCCGCAATTAAGCCCTTGTCGTACAAATCCTGTCTTCGATCAAGTTCTGCTTTCGCGGTATTCAACGCTAGTCTGGTCGATTCGATCCTTGCGTTCAATCTAGCATCTTCACCTGTTACCTGCGCGATCTGCTGGCCGACCGTTACCGTATCGCCTTCTCTTAGACGATTGCCGTTCTCATCTCTCGCGAGGTAGATATATCCAGGTACCTCCACGGACACATTGGCCACTTCCGCGGTTCGAAGAATGCCAGTTGCCGTGATAAGACTTTCAACCGTACCTTTGTTGATCTCGGCGACTTCCACCGGGATCCGAAATTCAACATTGATGGAAGGAGTGGGTTGAGAACAGCTGACCAATAAGCCAATGGTCGCCAGACATGCTAGGTATCGGATCAAGCCGACTACAGATTTATACATAAATATCAATAACTTAAAATTTGTGACCGTTCCTCAAGAAGCTGGTGGTGTCCAGCGAATTGCATCCGCAAAGAGGGTATCGCCGTCAGATTTGTTTGAAATTCTCACGGTGACGGGTGCTACAGGTAGTTCAAACTCACCTAGTTGATTCCATCCCTGGGAACCGACGGAGGCATCGAATTCGATTTCGTGCTCTTGATCCAAGAATTGAAGTGTAATGCCGTAGATCCCCTGATTAGCAGTGTCCCTCCATTCGCCAACCATTGCTTTTCGAAGTTTCATAGCTTCAGTTTTATTGAAATTTGCCTCCGGCAGATAGAAATCAAGCTTCCATGTACCCGGCATTGGAATTTCTGTTTTGAAATAGCAATAAACAGCTGTCGATTCGGTTCCACCACTGTCGATTCTCGCAGTGGTTCGGCGATAAGTTCCGAATGCGCCTTCCGTAGTCTCTCTAGCCCACGCATATCCTATCGCTCCACTGCGATGGACTGGTAGTTTTTGATCAATATCCGGTTTTGGGATAAATGCCTTGACGAAGTTTGGTACCCATTCAGGAATTACGTCTAAGTCAGGATTATCTGTAGAGAATCCCTCATCTAGGTCATCGACGATGATTCCAGTTTGTTCTGGGGGCATCCAATTACTTGATTCTACAAGTGGTCGTGGACCTTCGGATACTTGCTCTATGGACTGATCGTCCGTTTTCCTACCTAATCTGACTGGAATTGAGTCTCGATTAAGTGAGAGATAAGGTTGCACACCTACTTCGGTAAGTGGATCCTGGCTAATCAAATTAATCCGTATCGATGATTCAGGCGGGATAGTAATCGCGTTTGTCTGTGAATTTACTTCTTGTGAACCGGTGGTGTACCATGCCGTTACAACACCCGGAACGTCTTCACCATTATGTAGGTGAAATGAAGTTTGATATCGAGGTTGGTTGCTGGCATCATCGGAGACCCGAACTATTGAACCTGAGGAGACCAAGTAACCTGGCAATTTGATATCGTTGAGCCAATCACCAACGACTTGATCGATAGGAATTTCCAGATCGGCAGATATCTGTCTCAAATCGTCATACGTGTAGCTTGTCCCTTGGTGTTGCTTGATCAAATGACTAACGATTTCACCTGCTTCTTCTTTTCCCAAGCCATCGATAATGGCGCTCGCAAGTTTGTTACCTTTCATCTCAAGGACCTTCAATGAGGTCCCTGGGTCTTCGGAAAACGGTAGTTTATTGAGTGGGTAATCCATGGCTGATTCCCAAGTCGAGTTCGTGTTGAACACCATTTCTCGGACTCTTGACGTCGACACTGTTGGTGCCTGCCTACCCGTATAGGTTGCCTGTGTACTGCTGCTGAGGAAAGTGCCTTGACCAGTAGGATTGGCATCAGCCATCATGTAGGCAGAGAAGAAGCCTGAATCTCCAACAACAAGCTGATTTACCAATGCTTCGACGGTAAAGTCGAGTGCTTCAGCACCTGAACCGGTTGCTCCTGTCTGAAAAACAAAGAGATTTCGGACAAATCCCAAAAAAATGTTGCCACCCAGTAAGTCGTTCCGTAGGAAGCTCTCCAAGAGACCAAACTTGTACTCTTTCTGTGTTTCCTCATCCCATTCGGTGCGATTCTCAAAATTCGTCTGCTTGACGAAGCTTGTAGTAGGGAAATTCAGTTCTCGCATGAACAGGATGCCAGGTTGCGATTGAACCGTATCCATACGCCAACCACCACCGAAAATCTTCAGATTGGCGGGAACTTCCACCAGTGACAATGTAGAGAAAGGGTAATCTAGCCCAAATCGAGCGGCAGTCCGCAGCCGTTCTTCAATGTCACGGACTATTTCATCTTTGAGATCTGCGAAGATTGCTAGATTTTTGGTGTGTTTAGGATGAAACAGCAACTCAAATGTGATGCCTTCAATTTCAGCGGCAACTCGGTGGAATTCGTCAGCCACAAGCGCCAACGACGGGACAGGTATCTTTGGATTAATTCGATAGGAAGCTACTCCCCCTTGAGACAGACTGGAGTTCTGCTCTCGGGGACCTGCTACAACCCAGTCTTCAGGTAGATTGATCTGTAAATCAACCGTGAAGAAATCTCTTGGTCTCCGTGTGATTTGATCGCGGTTTACGTGGGGACCAGCTTGCGGGTACCAAGCGGCATCAGGCGGGAGGGCCACCACATCTGAGGTGAAAATTGAATTGAATTGCCCAAGTAGCCGCAAATTGATGCCAGTAAATGCTGTATTGCCATAGAGGTCGATGCCACTATCTAGATACTGAAATAGCTCATCTGGAACTCCTTCCGCTACTAGCTCAATTTCGTGTTTAGAACCGATCGGGTAGAACGTTTTGGGGTTTAGAACGAGTAAGCCGTTTTCAAACTCAAAATCTTGTAGCGTAGATCCATCCAGCCTGATTTCCTCTATGTCCATCGCTGGATTGAAGGAGAATAGTAGGCCCTCGGTCCCGTTCGTATCAATCACCTCGACGCTAAGCGAATATTGCGCTTGAAGAATTGAACCGGGATTTACATCAATTGAACCGGTTAGTTCCTTCACATCTAGGCTTGTGTTCGGAAAACTCTGATCGACTTTCAGATGCTCGTTAGTCCAAACGAGTCGATCGTCTGCCTCGTTTACTGAATTGAGGTAAACCCCATAAAAACCCAAGCAACCAACTACAACTAAACCAACACCTAGTGCAGTTACGCGGGCGTGTACGTAACCGTCATGTCTGTGATGTGCTAATGTAGCAAGATAAAGCATTCCCAGGCTAAAAACGATGATCGCAAGTCGTTCAAGTAGGGTGAGGGTGTTCGTGAAGAATGGTCTGACATCGGATGGGTATTCCTGCACACTCATCCATGTGAGCACATCGGAGAGTTGGTAAGGCATGAGAGCTGCAACGTAGAACAGCAGTACCATAAATCCGATACCAAAAATAATCACCAAGAGTCGAAATCTCAACACCATTGCAAGGAAAACCACGAACGCGGCATAGAAAAAGATGTTCGGAACCAGATCTATGAGAATGAATTGCCAAAACGAGTGCGGTTGAGGAATGGCGACCTGGAAAGCTACATTGAATTGAGTGGCAAACGCAATAATGAGCGCTAGAAACATTGTGACCAATATCGGCAGTAGCGCGATAAATGTAATGCCCAGGGTTCTGCCTAGTAGAAATCCAAAATTGTCAATTGGTCGCGATTCCAGGACTTCGTGCATTCGCGCATTTTTGTCTCTGACCCGGATGTCAAATGCAAGGAATACGATGCCAATGGAATACACCAAAATAAGTGATCCACCAATCTGAGCCGCAAAAATGTAGCGAACATTGGATACCATGCTGAGATACGGTTCAAACGCGCCGAGGTTATAGTGGCTGAACGCTGAACCGAGGTAGGCGGGGACCGTGATTAATAAGCCAATCACGACAAACAACCAGGTTCTTGCTAATCGGGATGCGGATCGCATTTCCGAAAGGGAAACTCCCCAGATGCGTGCTGCGTAGTCCATCAGTGAGATTCCTCCTAACGCAGCTTCTTCAGTTTCATGCGTTCCTGCTTTTTCTTAGCTTTGGCATCTAGTTCTTCTTCGATCTGACGCGCGGTCGATAATTTCCCTCGGGCCGCCATGAACGCTAGGTAGGCTTCTTCGAGGCTAGGGTCATTCACCTTTTCAGCACTGGAAGGAACCGCGTCGGGATCATCCACCACCACTCGTACAGTCGCATCTTGATCGAATCCTTCTCGGGAAACGATTTCGAAGTCCAACTCATCGCTCAATAGGCCTTCCTCTGAAGAAGGTATCCGATATACAAAATCCTGTGCGCGGTTGAGCAGTTCAGTGGGTTCACCTTGAAATGAGATATTTCCGTCATCAAGGATCGCTATCTGACTCACACCACTCCCTAGATCGGCGACGATGTGTGTTGAGAGCAGGATCGTGCGATCACGGCCTAGTTGGGTCATTAACTGGCGAAAACGCATGCGTTCTTCCGGATCAAGACCCACGGTAGGCTCGTCGACTATAAGGACTTGTGGTTCGTGGACCAATGCCTGTGCGACACCGAGACGTCTCACCATGCCGCCAGAGAGTTTTTTGACTTTTCGATCTGCTACAGCATCCAGTCCTACCGATTCAAGCACTTCAGCAACTCGAGCACGCCGAATTTTCTTGTTCGTCATACCAGAAATCTGTGCCAGCGTGTCTAGCACCTCTTCTACCCTATGTAATCGCCATGCACTGAACTCCTGTGGCAGGTAGCCTATGAGCTCCCGAACTTGCCTACAGTCTTTTACGACATCGTAACCACATACCCTGGCTGACCCTTCCTTTGGAACTAGGAGCGTGCAGATGATTCGCATGAGCGTCGATTTACCTGCGCCGTTTGCACCTAGCAGTCCAAATAACCCAGTGCCGAGTGAAAGATTTACATCTTCAAGGATATTTTGGTTCTTTTTGTAGAAATGGGTAATGTGATCTATTTCGATCGAGGACTCAACTACCACATCCGATGGCAAAATTCAATCTCCTTGGAACATAATGAATGGAACTACGAGAAACATGGCCTAGCGGTGGGAAGCCAATTATAAATTTGCTCCAATCTCACAAATCCGTCCCGTTTATGCACAATTTAGAGTAGTTAGAGTAGTGAATCGACAAAAGTGTTGCGTGTAAGTTGAAAGTCAAACTGGCATTGACCCCTTGGCACATGGGTATGGTAGACGGAGTATCCTCGCTGTGTGAACAAGCTGTTTTGGCTGAATCCTGGGGCTACGAATCGATTTTTCTCCCCGAACACCACTTTTCACGAGAAGGTGCGATTCCTGATCCATTAATGTTGTTGGCTAGTGTAGCAGCAGTAACAAAGCAACTCAAACTCGGTACGACTTCGTATCTCTTGCCTTTGCGTCATCCGATCCTTGCCGCGGAGCAGGTGGCTGTGCTGGATCAGATCTCCAATGGGCGTGTGATCTTAGGAATTGGACGAGGTTACGCCGCTTCGATGTTCGACGTATTCGATGTGGACCGGCATCAGAAACGCAAGATTTTCGCACATAACCTTGATCTGATGCTGAGAGCGTGGGCAGGGGAAACACTGTATTCAGAGGCGGATGGATCGGAAATTCGTGTGAGTCCAGTACCCGTACAGAAACCACATCCGACCATCTACGTCGCAGCTTTTGGTCCGTTGGCTCTAAAACAAGCGGGTACGTTAGGTTTTCCGTATCTTGCATCGCCGATGGAAACGAAAGAGCGACTCCTCGACAATTACACCAAGCACCGAGCTGCTTGCATCGACGCAAAAACGCCTGTACCAAAAGAAACTCCCATCATGAGGTCGGTGTTCGTATCCCGCGATGAAACGGAAATTAAAAGAGTCTCCGAACGTCTCGATCGAGAATCTCAGCAGATGGTGCGTCGGGATCTCAAAAACCAACCGACGGTGGTTGCCAATGACTGGTCGATTGTTGGAACGCCGTCGTCTCTGCGAGATACAGTTCAAGAATATGCGGAAACACTAGGAATGACCGAGCTGGTGGCCACTAGGCTACGAATCGGTGGTGTCTCGAAAGAAGCACTTGCCAACTCAATGGAATTGACTGCGAATGCGCTTCTGCGTTAACCAACGGGGTGACTATGTCGCCTCTTGTGTGTCCGTGGACTGTTCTACAACCAAGTGAACGCTGGAGAAATCCGTAGGATCCACTTCCTCATTTGGCTGTAAATTGAGATACGGACGTAAAAAATGTACTGCCGCATAAATTGGACCAGTGTCTACTAATGCGACTACCAACTTGAACACATAACCCGAGGCGATGAACACCACTAATTGATTGGCAATGCTCTGATTGGCGTCAATCGGAAGTGCGTTTGCCAAGAAATGTGCGATCAGGATAACCGCAGTGGTATCTACCAGCTGACTAATTAAAGTAGAGCCATTGTTTCGTATCCAAAGATATTTACCTTTGGTTAACCACTTCCAGAAGTGGAAAAGTCGAACGTCGCAATATTGTGCACTCAGATATGCAATCATGGACGCTGTGACCGACCCCAGTGCGAGTGTTTGAACTTCAAAAAACAGTGGTGGTCTACCTGCGGCATCCAGTGCTAGTTCTCCTGTATTAGGATCTATAGATTCATACCCGGGTAACGCGCCGCCTAACCAGATAAAGATCATGACCCAGACATTCACGACCAGACCTACCCACACCATGTCCGTCGCTCGTTTGCGCCCATAGATTTCACTAATCAGATCGGTGCAGAAGAAGGTGATCGGATAGGGTAGTACACCTACTGCAAGTGTCATGGGGATTTGCAGTCCGAACACCTCGAAAGAGAGATCAATGAAGCGTGTAATACCGAGAATGTTCAACATTCCCAAGGTCCCAAGAAAGATACCGCTTAATAGCAGGAATACTCGTTGACGACGGAGGCGGTATTTAGGTTCTAAAACGGTCATCGATTCTTAGATAATAAATTGAGGATTCCATTGTAGCGGTCTCCTACAATCTATGAACTTCACACAACTGAAATTAAGGAAATATGCGTGTTCTATGAACTAAGACAATACCAAATCGTTGACGGCAAGATGGATGAGTGGATTGAGTACATGGAGAGTGTGATCATCCCTTATCAAGTCGGACTCGGCATGGTCATCACCGGCAGTTTTCGCGGTGAGGATGAGAAGACCTACGTGTGGATGAGACGATTTAATTCTGATGCAGAACGAGAAGCGCTCTATGCGGCCGTCTATGACAGTGAACGTTGGAAAACTGAAATTGCGCCTCGAGTAGGTCAGCTCCTTCAAAAGGGCGGCATAAATGTGCAGAATATCGTGCCCACGCCGAGGTCCGTGACCCAATAAAAGTCGATTACGACTCCACCTGACCTAGATTTGCGTGGATTACGGCTCCGTTTAACGACGGATTTTCGCTGACGAATTTAAGGCACCGAGCGATTTCTTCGGGTTCCACAAGTCGCCCCATTGTTGATAACTTGGCAACGTTGTCCAATTGATCGGATGGCACATGTGCTCTAAGCATCTCAGTATCAGTGAATCCAGGACAGATATTAGCGGTGTGTATGTGTGTGTTTGCTAGGTCCTGACACAAGGCTTTCATCATGCCGATTTGTGCATGCTTAGTCGTCACATAGGTGAAACAACCTGAGACTGCCTTCTCACCCAAGGTAGAACCCACATAAAGAATGCAGGATCCTGGTTGCATGTGAGGAATGCATAGTTTATTTAGCAGATGAGGTGCTGAAATGTTTATTTGGAGGGCATTACGAAGCACGTCGATTTCGGCATTCACGGCCGAATCGTTGACATACATCGCGGCATTGTGAATTAGAGAGAGACGCGTGCTATTTTCAAGATGAGGTTGAAGTGCTGGTTCAAGCTGCGACACGAAGTCTTCCTGAGACAAGTCACACTGAATGCTGTGCACCTCATCCAATGGACAGAGTCGACGGGAGATATTGACAACCTGGAAATCATCTTCCAAGAATAGTTTGGCCGTCGCTAAGCCGATGCCTGAACTTGCACCGGTAATGATCAGAGTCTTCATGAGTGTTCTATCGTACTGACTCCCCACTGTCCAGAGCCCGAAGCTACTCGAATGGAAAGTCGATCTATGGGGAGAGATTTATACGCGCTATCTTCTTGAAGTTGGCTAATAAACCATTCAGAGAGTTCTTCCACAGTGATATTTCTGACTGGGAGGATCTTCACATCGCGTGGCAAGAAAGGCAATACCTCGTGATCGAATTTGACCTGAACATACCCGCCAGATTTAGTGATTTCTAGATAGGGAGAGTTCTCTGGAAGCAAGAGTTTTTCGTCGAGTGCATCGCAGTGATTCTGTAGAACATCCTTGATGATTGAATAGTCAAAAACCAGTCCATCTTCTCCGACTTTCGCTTCGATGACAGCCTGGACTCTGAAGTTGTGGCCATGCAGATTCTCTCGACTCACCGAGCTGAATATGGTGAAGTGTGCCGCAGAAAAATGCAGTGATTCCCTGACGACCTCAATCTCGAACTTACGACGATATTGATCTGAACTTTCCATATTACGTGGACAACTTTTGGTGTAAATCAGTTTGAAGTAGTGAGATTGTCCAAATGAAAGAGTTATAAACTTTATTGCTATAAAACCTTGAGTATGCTTGAGAAATTGCTTGGATTCTGTGTCTCTTTTGTGTAAAACTACCTCTAAGTAATTGATAAACAGAGCTTAAATGTCTAAAAACGCTCCCGGTAAGTATTACCGAAAAGGAATCATCTTCAAATCGCTCTACTAAATATTTCCCAACTCCGAAACCGCTGAAGCATGGTTTGACAATAAACGCTGGGGAGACATACCTGCTTGTCCTCATTGTGGCTCTATCCCCGTGAAAATCAACGCACACATAAAACCATGCCTTATCGTTGTATAGAGTAAGGTTGTATAAAACTATTCAGCGTCAAGATTGGTACTTTAATGGAAGCATCTAAATTGAACTTTCAGATCTGGGCAATTGCTGTGTACTTGGTATTTATAAACCTGAAAGGGGTATCGAGCATGAAATTGCACCGAGAGCTTGATATCACTCTGAAATCAGCGTGGCACTTAGGACGTAGACTAAGAGAAGATATGATGACAGGTAACAATCTGTTTCTTGGGACGATAGAAATCGATGAAACTTCCATAGGTTGTAAAGGATCGAACAAGCACGCACTTAAAAAGCTAAGTGCAGCTAAGACTGCTGTTGCTAATTCTGAGGTAGTGGGCGCGAAGGATAGAAACATCATTCAAGTCAGTGCTAAAGCAGTTAGTTGTTCGGATGAAAGAACCTTAAAAAGTTCTGTAAATGAGAATACCGTTACAGGTTTTACCGTCTATGCGGTCGAAGGTAGAGCTTATCAAGGTATTGAACAGAGAGAGCACTGTAAAGTTAAGCATTGGGTCGCTGAGTATGTGAACGGACAAGGTCAAACGTACAGGATTGATTCATTTTGGTCGATTCTCGAACGCGGTTATCACAGTAAGTTCCATCTCTTTAGCGCTAAGCATTTAAACCGCTACGTAGACGAGTTTGCAACTCGGTATAACCAAAGCAGATACGCTCGACATCTTCAAGACATTCTCGAACAATATGCAAGGTAAACGAATGAAGTATGCTGACATGATTGCTGACAATCAAGTAGCGAAGAGAGTAGTGTAATGGCAGAAACAAACTGGAAGAATCGAACGATTTGGACAGCTGATAACCTTGAAATCATGCGGGGAATGAATTCGGATTCAGTGGACCTTATCTACCTAGACCCCCCTTTCAACTCCAACGCCAACTACGCCGCGCCAATTGGTAGCAAAGCAGCGGGTTCGGAGTTTAAGGATACATGGTCATTATCAGATTTAAACGTTAAGTGGCTAGATTTGCTCCAAAAGAAACCGCAACAAGCGGCTCTATGGCGGGTGATTCAAGCGGCACAAAATAATTCGGATAAGTCTTATCTCATTTATATGGCGATTCGGCTACTTGAAATGCACCGATTACTAAAAGAGAACGGCTCGATTTACTTGCATTGTGATCCAACGATGAGTCACTATCTAAAGCTATTGATGGATGCAGTGTTTGGTAGGAGGGAATTTCGAAATGAGATTGTGTGGTGCTACACTGGCCCGTCCAATACGAAGCGATGGTTTCCGCGCAAACACGATACGATTCTGTTTTTTGGGGGAGAGGCGTTCAATGCAGACGCTGTCCGCACGGCTTACAGCGCTGAGACATTGGCTCGACGCGGGCGCATAGAGGGCACTCGTAGTGTGATTTCCCCTTCAGTGAATACCCAGGACAAACGCAGTATTGAGGACGTGAGAGCACAATTCGGCGACGGCAAAATTCCTGAGGATTGGTGGTCAGATGTTCCGGTACTGACGAACCAGCGAGAGCGCGTGGGATACCCTACCCAGAAGCCTTTAGCGCTACTCGAGAGAATTATCAAAGCATCTTCAAACGAAGGTGACGTGGTCCTAGATCCTTTCTGCGGGTGTGCAACCACCTTAGTTGCAGCGGATAGACTCGGAAGAAACTGGGTAGGTATAGATATTAGTCCAATCGCAGTACGGCTAGTTAACGAACGAATCAAAGCCGACCAACCAGATATATTTGTAGATGTTACTGACCGAGTAGACATTCCACTACGTACAGACCTAGGCAAGCTACCACCTTATAACTCCCTAAAAAATAAGAAAATCCTTTACGGTGAACAAGGGGGGTACTGTCATGGGTGCGAAGAACATTTTAAAATGCAAAATTTAGAAGTGGACCACATTACCCCTACATCCAAGGGCGGCACTAATCACATCGAGAATTTACAGCTCCTGTGTAGTTACTGCAATTCACTGAAAGGTAATCGTACAGAATATCTGATTTCAAGACTTGCTGGGATGAAAGCTCTACCGAAACTACCTGATGGCGTGAATCCTGACGCATAAAAGAACGAAAGTACCGCAAAGAATTACCCTTTGTAGAACTCCGTGTGTCAACCTATCAACTGAGCAAAGCTGAGTTAGAGGCGGAGTTTCATATAGACGTCTCTGGTGATACGGTCAAAGAGAAGATGGAGAACTTCGTTAAGGCTATCCTGCAACCTGAAAATATAGTTTACAAGGACAAGTAGATCGGATGCTTACAGATTGGTTCATGACGGTGGAGGACTCGGTCTTGGCACTAACGTATAAAACTCCTTTAAAGAGACTGTCGAAAAACATGCTTTTGGAGTAATTCGATGCTGGATTGTCTAACAAATAACGTTTTAAATCAAATAGATAAAACTATTAGCACAACGGAATTGTCGTGAGACCACAGTTTTTCGAAAGACTCTAAATAAACTTAATAACAGTGTTGTAACTGAACTTTTCATTGTGCCGATGAAACAGAAGGGGAACTATGCCTGCACTTGACGGAATGAGAATTCTGGACATGACTCAGTTTGAAGCAGGGACATGCTGTACCCAATCGTTGGCTTTTCTTGGTGCGGATGTGGTCAAGATTGAGCGTCCTAATTTTGGCGATCCTGGACGGGGTCGAAGCGCAGGCAACTCAATCGATCGTGAGTATTTCATCAATTGGAATAGTAATAAGCGAAGTGTGACCATCAATTTACAGGATCCTGCGGGTCGCGAATTGCTACTCAAGATGCTTCCTAACTACGACGTGTTTGTCGAGAATTACGGTCCCGGCGTGATGGAAAAACTCAATCTTGGATATGAAGTAATGAGTGAGATTAACCCACAATTGATCTACGCTCGGATCAAAGGATTTGGAACTACAGGTCCTCATGCTCACTACAAATGCATGGACATGGTTGCTCAAGCCGCAGCTGGTGCTTTCTCGATTACAGGTAATCCAGATGGTCCACCCATGCGTCCGGGTCCTACCACTGGTGATGCTGGAACAGGCATGCAGGCTGCTTTGGCGATCACAGCCGCTTATGCTCAGCGTCTACGCACCAATAGAGGTCAATCTATCGAATTGTCGATGCAGGAGGCTATGACCTACTATCTCAGGACCGCGGTATCGAGCACCGGATTTGGTGCAAGACCAACACTTCGGAGCGGCAATGGCTCGAATCCATTTATGGCACTTTACCCCTGTGCCCCTGGTGGCGCCAACGACTATATCTTCATCATGGCGGTCAATCAACGAATGTGGGACGGTGTATGCCAAACCATAGAAAAACCGGATTTGTTTGCTCGACCAGAGTATGAGACTCCGCGGCAACGTCATGTCAATGCAAGTGGTCTTTATAACGAGATTGCCGAATGGACGAAAACAAAGACTAAACGTGAGTGCATGAGTCTGTTCGCGGAAGCGGGAGTCTGCGCGAGCGCAGTTTATCAGACCAATGAACTATTCTCTGATCCTCATTTACAGGAACGCGGCTTTATTAAAGAAATCGATCATCGAGATTACGGCAATGTCAGAATCTTGGGTTGGCCTTCAAGAATGTCAGAAAGTAAGGTGGAACCAGTAGCAGCACCTTTACTAGGTGAGCACAATGACGAGGTGCTGATGACTGACCTAGGAATTTCGCGCAGTGAACTCGGTCGATTACGAGACAAAGGCGTTATCGGAGGTGAGGAAGTCGACCGCTTAGAGGCGAAGGCAGCAGGGTAGTCTCTCAGATTGCTTGAGTTACCGTCTCAAATCCAGGAGATTCATGATCGCCTAGGAATTTCGTCAAACTACATCAGCCGGTCTTCGCTTCCTTGCTTTGACATTCCAACGGATCTGGTTTCAATTGGCGAAGATGTTTACGGTAGACCTCAGCAACTTCGAAAACCGGCTGCTGAAAAGTGGTTGGAAATGGTTGAATGGGCTCAAGAGCAAGAAGTCGAGCTGAAAGTAGTCTCAGCTTATCGATCAGCTAGCTACCAGGAAGGTTTGATTCAAAGGCACCTAGCTCGCGGTGAATCGATCGAGTCGATCCTTACGAGAGTTGCCGCACCTGGGTTCAGCGAGCACCAGAGTGGCCTCGCTCTCGATGTGACCTCGCCTGGCTACAAAGCTGTAGAACAGGTTTTCGAAGAATCCAGAGCATTCAGCTGGTTGACCGCCTATGCAGACCGGTTTGGATTTACTATGTCTTTTCCCAAAGATAATCCACACGGGGTGATCTATGAGCCGTGGCACTGGTGTTATCAGATCTAGTGAGTGCTTTACGAGGTGTTGCGTCGGCGGTTATGAGCTAGCTGAAGTACATCGAGTGGATCCTTAGCAGGATGCAGAATCGTGGGATGTACATCTTCTGCCAGATCGGGAAAGTTCATGTTGAAGTGGAGTCCACGACTTTCCTTACGCGCCTGTGCAGATTCGATTATTAACGACGCTACTTCGATAAGGTTTCTTAACTCCAACAGATTGCTGTTTACTCGGAAGTTGGCGTAGTAATCGAAAACTTCCTGTTTTAACAATCTGAGACGATTGGCTGCCCGTTCAAGACGTTTTGTAGAACGTACGATACCGACGTAATCCCACATAAATCTGCGTAGTTCCAACCAATTGTGTTGGAGGACTACGTCCTCATCGGAATCAGTAACCTGACTCTCGTCCCACTCTGGGATGCTGGGACTGTTGGTTCTCTGGGCTAGCTTGTTACTGAGAATGTGCTCTGCTGCGGATCGGGCAAAAACCAAACACTCTAGTAGGGAATTACTGGCAAGTCGATTCGCACCGTGAAATCCTGTGTAGGCTGTCTCACCAATCGCATAGAGTGAACCAATATCTGTCTGTCCGTGAATATCCACCAAGACCCCTCCGCACGTATAGTGTGCTGCGGGGACTACCGGAATCGGTTGCGTCGCCATGTCGATACCAACCGAACGTAATGTGCTGGAGATCGTTGGAAATCGAGACTCGATTTGGGCGGTCCCAAGATGTGATACATCCAGATATACGCATTCAATACCCAATCGTTTCATTTCAAAGTCAATGGCTCTCGCGACGATATCCCTCGAAGCGAGTTCCCCCCTTGGATCGAATTTGGACATGAAGCGCTCGCCATTGGGGAGCACCAGTTTTCCACCTTCGCCTCGGACGGCTTCGGAAATCAGAAATGAGCGAGCGTTTGGGTGATATAGGCAGGTAGGATGGAACTGATTGAATTCCATGTTTGCGATACGCGCACCGCGTCTGGCTGCAATGGCGATGCCATCTCCAGTGGAAGAATCTGGATTACTGGTATAGAGGTACACCTTGCTTGCACCGCCACTGGCAAGAATCACAACTTTGGCTTGAATCACCTCGACACGACGGCTGACGGTGTTGTATACATAAGCTCCTAATACACGTCTCTGACCAGCGTTTCGATTACCGTCGGTGACCACATCGACGACCATTCGGTTGGGTAGAAAATGAATGTTGTCGCGATCAATGACCTGCTCAGTGAGATTTGCAACGATTGCTTTCCCAGTAGCATCTGCTACATGTAAGACTCGTCGAAAAGAATGTCCACCTTCTTGTGTTAAGTGAAAGTCATCTTCGTCTCGATCAAATTGCAGATTCTGTTTGATGAGCCAATCAACTTCTCTCTTGCCTCGAGAAACCGCAAATTGGACAACCTGCTCGTCGCATAAGCCAGCTCCTGCGCGGATCGTGTCCTCAACATGGGAGTCCAGTGAATCAGCCTCGTCCCAGACCGCGGCGATACCTCCCTGTGCGCGGTTGGAAGAACCGCTTTTGAAATCTTCTTTTGAAATTAACAGTACGTCACAGCTCGGTGATAAGTGAATCGCGGCAGCTAATCCTGCCGCTCCACTTCCGACGATTAAAACGTCCGTTTCGTGTCTATAGCTCAAAGGGAACTTACAAAATAATTAGAATGATTGGTTCACTCCCGTAGAAGCCAAATTCTATTGGGAGTCAAATGTGGTGTATGTAGTCCTTCCTCCAAGTTCCTGCATGGGACACATTAGTAGCTAGGTACAAAGGCAAAAAGTATTTTGGTTGATTCGTCCGCAAAGATCTCCCAGCTCGACGAGCGTGAGCTCTTGAAGCGAGCCAAAGAAGGTGATGAAAGCGCGTTCAACGTGATCTACAAGAAATATGAGCATCGCTTACTCAAGCATATACGGCATTGGACGGATACAGAGGATGATGCGTTGGATGTCCTCATGCAGACATTCGCCAAGATCTGGAAGAACCTGCCCAATTTTCGCGGCGACAGTCAGTTTTTTACGTGGGCCTATAAGATCGCTCGTTCTGAATCGTCAAATTATCGAAGTTACCTAAAACGTCGACCGCTTGGCAACCTCATTGAGGCGGAAGAAGATCAGACCATTGAGGAGATGATCGAGAATCGAACTGACAAGACCTCACCGTACGAAGCGAAAATTGGAGAGCGAGTCAGTAAGGAAGAATACGACGCTGCGGTTGAAGATTTACCGCCTGATTTAAAGGATGCATTTGTTCTGTCGCAAGAGAAGTACAAGTACTGTCAGATCGCTGCGATGCTAGATACACCAGCCGGTACTGTACGATCTCGCATCTCTAGAGCACGAGATGCCATCTGCCTTAAATTGTTTGGTAAGAGCCGAACGGCTGTTCTGGCTGAGTGGAAAAAAACAAATGGGTGATAGGCGATTTTGAACTAAATCGCAAATCAGTAGTCAAAATGAAGGAATTCACTATTTTCTTGCAGAGTTTATCCATTATGGTTTCAGAAACAACCCATATTGAAAGCTAGGGATGGTGAGCTTATGGCAACGAATGGTGAAAACTAAATTGAGCTTGACTTTACTAATGTCCAACAACACAACGAGGTAATGCGTGGAGTCCGATATTCGAGACATTAACGATTCACTGTCGGCAGCAATGGATGGAGAGGCCAGTCCAGATGAGGTGAAAAAGATCCTCAACGCAATGGCTAAAGACCCGTCAGTTCGACAACGGTGGCAAGAATACGAACAGCTGGAATTCTTAGGTGAAAAGGTAGATCAACCTCAACCTTCCTATTCCGTAATCAGCTGGGATGCGATGGTGCAACATTATGAATCTGAGCTAGAGCTTTCAGATACCACCTTCGAAACTGATGCCCCCCAACCTCCTTCCTCCAACAAAATTGAGTGGAAACTTCCACGATCGCCATTAGCTTTAGCAGCTTCCTTTTTGCTATTTGGCTTTTTAGGCACAGCAATCTACATAAATACCCCTGACTACACTCCTGATGATCGCTTTGCAGGTGGCACAGACAATCCAAGTTACATGCCCGTAGTAAATCCCCAGTTCGCCAATAACCCAGAGGTAGTCTCAGTATCACCGAGAATGGCAGGAGATTGGTACCGAGCTGTTTCTACTGCCATGGATGCACATCAGCGACGAAATCAGGAATATCAGGCGTTACACGTCACTCGAATCTTAGGCAATATACGACCTATGAGAGATGTGCAGCTCTATCATCGAACGTCTGCAAGAGAATAGCTAGAAATGTTGGATAGCCGAATGTTTAGATATATCTGTTTGTGGTTTGGTCTATCGTTAACCACAGTCTCTTTTGCCCTTGAGGAAGAGAGCGAACGCACCGGTGAACGCACTCCTGAAGAATGGTTATTTGCTATGAATAAAGCCATTCATGTGCAACCCTATTCCGGCGATTTGTTCTACCAGAATGGTCGAAACTACATGACTCTCAATCTGAAGTTTGACTACAACGCAGAAGGGAAAATCAAGACGATCATCAGACGGACGGACAGTCCATTTATGCAGGTAGAACGCCGAAATGCCCGGTTTTCCTATATGCAGGATGATCGCTCGCCTGTTTCAGATGGACTTACATCTGGTATTACCACCATTCCAGGTTTACAGGATTGGCTGAAAAACACGCGGGCACACTACAAGGTTGGTAAGGTTGGTGAAGCAACCGTCGCCGGGCGTCATTCCGTAGTGATTGAGATCGATCCAAATACCCACGATCGAAACCAGATGAGGATGTGGCTAGATAGAGAAACCGCGATTCCGCTCCGAGTCCAGATCATTGAGCCAGAACCACCTCATCAGGTTCTGGAGAGCATGAGCTTTACCAATGTCCAATTAGGTTCCGTAGATCCTGAACTTGAAGCACTCTACGATGAACGATATCCATCGGGAAATCCACCACTTGATTTCGCCGTCACAGTAGAGTCCGTGGACATGCTTGAAATTAAGCCTGCCAAGGCCAATAGAAGAGCAAAAACAGTTCCTCGTGATCCTTGTCTGAGAACACAAAATAATTGCTGGTTACTCGAATATGCCCCCGAAGGATTTGAGCTAACTAGCACAACAGGCACACAGACACATACAGGTTTCGCTGCGCTCATGATGTTTCATAGCGACGGTCTGACGACGTTCAGTGTCTTCATACAGCCTTATTTTCTCGATCCACAAGATGTCAATGTAGTGGAACAAGGATCGACATTGGCAGTCAGTCGAACGATCGATACCAAGCATGGATTTCGTTATCTTGTGACTACGGTAGGTGATATTCCTGAACAAACCGCTATCAAGATTACCGAGGGAGTCCGTTACCTCGATTAATCCACAATAACCTTGCAAAGTCTCGAGTGTTGTGGTACGGTTGTAGCTTCTGACGAAACAAGCTCAACACTTCAACTGAGTGTTGAAAGATGTACACAGTGTGCAAATCAATGTGCGCGTTTTGCGTCAGCGAATACGCATCTCCGAATTTCCGAGAAATATGACATTGGAACGAAAGTTCTGATCGAACACTCTTCTGTAGGATTCTTGCTCCTCACCAGCGTCGTTTTCGGAGTTCCGTTGGTAGTTTTAGTCACACTGCTGTTGTTGACAAACGAGCTTTGGCTGATCCTAACGTCTCTCATCCTGACCTTGCTTCTTGTGGTGTGGTTTATGCGATTGAGGGCAGTCCAGAAATACCTTCACCCGAGGGTCATACGTCTACTATAGCTAGGGCTCTTGTCGTGCAATGGCAGGTTTTGCACAGAGCGTCTTAGTAAGCTTGATTCGCGAATTTAGTTTCGGTTTAGGAGTCCTCCAAGATGTTTGGATGACACCTCGCACCTAAGAAGAGAAGGACTTTAGACAAGTGAGTTACACCAAAGTAGTTGAGGTACAACAACGCTTATTTGCGCTTGATCATGCCTTGGGAATTCTCGACTGGGATAATCTCGTCATGATGCCGCCTAAAGGTGCAACGGATCGAGCGGAAGCTGCAGGCACACTTCAGGCAATGACACATGAGCTTATCACCTCTGATCAGCTGGGTGAGTATTTAGAAGGTTGTGATGCGGCCGAATTAGATGAGTGGGCAAAAGCGAATATCCGAGAACTTCGTTTGCAACGGCAAGAGGCATTTGCGGTCCCAGCAGATTTGCTTATGGCGATCGAGCGAGCTATTGTTCGGTGCGACCAGGAATGGCGCGTGAATCGTGCGAAAAATGATTGGGAGAGTAACGTTGAATCACTTGAAGAGGTATTCAATCTCTTCCGGCAAAAGGCCAAATGCCTTGGTGATGCACTTTCTATAACGCCTTACGACGCGCTTGCTAATTCATGGGAACGCGGCTTAACACAAGCGATCATCGATCCTGTGTTCGATCGATTACGGAGAGAACTACCAGACATCATCGAAAATGTCCTTGTCCAACAATCACCGGTGGTGCCGTTAACGGGTGACTTCAGTGAAGACAAGCAGATGTCCTTGAGTAGAACGTTCTCGGAGAGATTGGGACTTGACTATGGACGAGCTCGGATGGACACGAGTTTCCACCCTTTCTCGAGTGGATCGGTAAACGACTCACGTGTGACGACAAGGTTCGAGTCAGACAGCTTTCTTCAATCCGTATACGCAGCCTTTCACGAGACTGGTCATGCTCTGTACACCCAGGGACTTCCCATTGATCATAGATATGAGCCGGCGGGTTCAGCGTGTGGAATGATGATGCATGAGAGTCAGTCGCTATTCATCGAAATGCAGATATGTCGGAGCGACGCGTTTCTTCAATTTTTCCACCCCATAGCCTGCAACCACTTCAATGTAAACAGGGAGTCACAGGAATGGTCTTTTGAGAACTTCCGAAATAACGTGAGAGAGGTGAAGAAGAGTTACATCCGTGTGGATGCCGATGAGTGTACCTATCCTCTTCATGTATTGTTGCGTTACAAGCTTGAACAGAAGGTACTATCAGGCGAACTCCGCGTCGCGGACCTCCCAGGTGCATGGAACGACGAAATGACGGAGTTGCTGGGATTGTCGACTGCCGGTAACTATCGAAACGGTGTCATGCAGGACACCCATTGGTTCAGTGGCATCATTGGTTATTTCCCCTCGTATACTCTTGGCGCACTCACAGCCGCGCAGTTTTATTCAGCACTGGTTCGAGATATAGGGGATCCAACGGAAGACATTCGTCGAGGTAATTGCGAAGGCGTCGTTCATTGGTTAAAGCACAATATCCACCAAAAAGGGCGCTTGATGTCTAGCATGGATCTAATACAACAGGTCACTGGCTCACCGCTCTCTGTTGATTACTTTCTAAATCATCTCCATACTAGATACCTGGCTTAGTAGCATCGGGAAGACGCATACACCACCTTGAATCCAATTTCACCCGAAAATATCCGCAATTTTTCGATCATTGCGCATATCGACCACGGCAAGTCAACGCTTGCTGATCGACTGATTGAGCGTTGCGGTGGACTTACGCAACGAGAGATGTCGGATCAAGTCTTGGATAACATGGATCTTGAGCGTGAACGGGGAATCACGATTAAGTCCCAAAGTGTCGCGTTACAGTACGAGGCGGAAGATGGTATAACCTATCAGTTGAATCTGATCGACACGCCTGGACATGTCGATTTCAGTTATGAGGTGTCACGTTCATTGGTCGCCTGCGACGGTGCACTCCTGGTAGTTGATGCAGCACAAGGTGTAGAAGCGCAATCCGTAGCGACAAGCTACAAGGCAATCGAATTGGGTGTGGAGGTTATTCCGGTCCTAAACAAGATTGACCTACCACAGGCAGACCCGGATAAGGTGTCGGAGGACATTAAGGAAATCATAGGGTTAGATACCAACGACGTCGCCATGATCAGCGCAAAAACAGGTCAGGGAATTGACGCTCTTCTAGAGCAAGTGGTACATTACATCCCGCCACCGAAAGTCACGGAAGAAGACGAACTTCAAGCACTGATTATTGATTCCTGGTTCGACAACTATTTGGGCATTGTTTCACTGGTACGAGTTTTCGCCGGGGAAATTAAACCAGGTGAAAGAATCGTTTCCGCATCCATCGGTCGCTCCCATGTCGTTGATGATGTGGGCATCTTCACGCCCCACCGAAAACCTATGGAAAAACTATCGGTAGGTGAAGTAGGGTATGTAGTCGCTGGAATCAAAGATCTCAGTGGTGCACCTGTAGGTGATACCCTGAAACACGCAAAGAGTGAAGTAGAAGCGCTACCTGGTTTTGAAAAAGCCAAGCCACAAGTGTTTGCTGGTCTATTTCCTAGTAATTCCAATGACTTCAGAGCACTAAGAACAGCCCTGGAGAAACTCTGTTTGAATGATGCTTCGTTGCAGTACGAAGCCGAGACTTCAGATGCCTTGGGATTTGGTTTTCGTTGTGGATTCCTGGGAATGCTCCATATGGAGATCATTCAGGAGCGTCTTGAGCGGGAATATGATCTCGATTTAGTCACATCGCCACCTTCAGTAGTCTATGCGGTGCATTACAAGGATGGGACCGTAAGTACTGTAAGTAACCCTTCTAAGCTGGGAGATATGTCCACGATTGCAGAAATCCACGAACCCATCGCATTGGTTAACATTCTGGTACCGTCTGACCACTTGGGATCAGTCTTGGAACTATGCGCCGAACGTCGGGGAGAGCAGCAGTCCATCCTCTACTCAGGTTCACAAGTATCTTTGACCTACAAAATCCCAATGTCAGAGGTGGTACTTGATTTCTTCGATAAACTCAAATCGGTGAGTCGAGGTTATGCGTCACTGGATTATGGTTTCAGTTACTTCCAGGCAGCGCCGTTGGTGCGAATCGATATTTTGATTAACGGTTCACCTGTCGACACCCTAGCCATGATTGTGCACGAAGAACGAGCGCGGTCGAAAGGTCATCAGCTCACTGTAAAAATGAAGGAATTGATTCCTCGACAGATGTACGATGTAGCCATACAAGCAGTGATTGGCAGGCATGTCATTGCTCGGACAAACGTCAAGGCATTCCGTAAAAACGTCACTGCCAAGTGTTATGGTGGCGATGTGTCTCGAAAGAAGAAGCTTCTGGAAAAACAAAAGGAAGGTAAGAAGCGAATGAAAAAAATCGGGAACGTAGAAATCCCTCAGTCAGCGTTTCTAGCCGCTCTGAGATTAGAAAAATGAGATTAGGGAGCAGGATTCAGCAAATCGTCAGAGTTGTTCAGTCCAGTGCTCGCTTAAATCATCTACGGACGATTGATCGGGACACCCAAAAAAAACTACGCGCCGTGGAGTCTCGAATCGGCTACAGGTTTAATGAAATCCACTACTTACAAGCGGCACTGACTCACCCAAGTACTGGTCAATCTGATTATGAACGGCTAGAGTTCCTTGGTGATTCAGTTCTTGGCCTTGCAGTCGCTGACAACGTTTACCGACACTACCCGGAAGAGCATGAGGGAGGTCTAACCCACCTAAAAAATGGTCAAGTTAGCAACATGAATCTCGCAAAAATTGCGAAAGACAACCAGCTAATTGATCACATGATCTACCAACGTAGAGCTTTTCCTCAAGGATTCGACAAACAGGAGAAGATTCACGCGGATGTCATTGAGGCCATCATCGGTGCCGTTTTTGTAGACGGGCAGTACGAAGCAGCATATCGTGTCATTCTTGAGCTGGGTCTTATCGTGCCCGTGAACGAGGAGAGAAAGCGATCTAAGTCGGTAGCAAAAGCTTCAAAAGGTAAGACTGCCAAACCAAAAACAGCGAAGGTTGCGAAACCGAAGCGGCAGCCAAAACATCCCAAGGTTGAATTGCAGGAAATCGTTCAAAAACAAAGTAAGGAGACTCCGAGATACAAGGTCGTCTCTAAACCTAAAGTACCACATATCGGAAACTGGACGGTCGAGTGCAGAGTGCCACTTCTCAAAGATGTTCACACGCGAGCAACGGGTACACAGATTAGAGAAGCTGAGAAAAAGTGTGCCGAGTTAATGCTGAAAGAGTTGCGGAAGAACGGTGTCCTTAGCAACTAGGACCGGATACATTGCAATCGTTGGAAGACCCAACGTCGGGAAATCCACGTTACTGAATCATCTCCTCGGTACAAAACTGAGTATTACTTCCCGTCGTCCGCAGACGACTCAGCATCAGATTCTCGGTGTCTTGAATGACCGCCCTGCACAGATGATTTTTATCGATACACCAGGCTTAAAACGAGAGTTTCGAGAGGGAAGCCAAGCACTTGGGAGCTATATCAAGAAACAATCTATTGGTGTATTGGCAGAGGTGGACGTTGCAATCCTGGTAGTGGATGTGAAAGGCTGGACACAGATGGATAGTTATGTGCTTGAACAAATCAAGCAGCAGGAAATCCCAGTCATTTGCGTGCTTAACAAAATTGATCAATTAGAGAAAAAGGAGCTAATCCTCACTCGCATTAAGGAAATTTCCGAGCTCCACACTTTCGATGCTTTCATCCCGACCAGTGCAATCCAGAAAGATGGATTAGGGGCATTGAAAGCTGAATTGAAAAAGTTACTCCCGGAAGGCAAACACATCTATGAGGAAGATGATCTGACGGATCGTTCAAGTCGTTTTCTTGTTGGGGAGATTGTGCGAGAGCAGTTGTTCCGACAATTAGGTGAGGAACTTCCCTATCAAAGTGCAGTAGTCATAGATAAGTACGACGAACAAGATGCAAGCATCAGTATTCACGCGACGATTTTCGTAGAAAAGGAGTCTCAGAAAGGTATTGTGGTCGGTCGTCGAGGTCAGCGATTGAAGTCAATAGGGACTGAAGCTCGACAAGGTATTACGGAACTTGTAGGTCGTAAAGTGAATTTGTACTTGAGGGTTCGTACGAAGCAGAATTGGACAAGTGACCACAACTCGATCGTAGCTCTTGGATATCAATGAAGAACATTACTCAACGATCTCCTGCGTTTCTTTTGCATAAACGGCGTTACCGGGAATCGAGCTTTCTGGTAACCTTGCTTACAGAACGGTTTTCTCTCATCAATGCGGTCTATCCCGGCGCAAGAAAGAAAGGCAGATCAGCGATCGATCTGCATACGAGTTGCTTAGTTTCGTGGCGGGGTACTGGTTCGTTGGTAACCATTCAACAGTGTGAACCCCTTGAGCAGTTCACACTAACGGGTAAACGTCTGTTCTCGGCAATGTATGTTCATGAGCTACTCGTGAAAACCCTACCTGAAGGTGCTATTGTGGAAGGTGTGTTCCATGCCTACCAGCAGTTGTTGTACCAGCTCGCGGATTCAAGTACCGATACACATGCTTGCTTGAGAAATTTTGAACGTGAATTGTTGCGTGGTTTAGGACTGGAGTTTGTTTTCGATACGCAGCGGAATGGTGAACCAATCCATCCAGATGAAAGCTATTGCTTTAAGGACGCAGAGGGCTTCGTTCAAGTTCAATCTTTGGAAGAACCGTGTATTAAGGGTTCGACGTTATTGGCCATCCACCGCAACGATTACTCTGAATCGGAGACGAGACGAACGGCTAAAATGCTCTTACAAAGTGCGTTCTCTCGCTACATCGGGTATGAAAAACTCAAAGCTGGAGACTTATTTGGCGATGCGTTTTTGAGCTAGGTTGTAAATGGCGAACATTTCACAAGAACTAAATCCAGATCAAGTCTTTCAGGATTGGTTGTTCAAGTTTGCTTCTGAGCATAACTACCAGATTACACAAGCTTTTATTGATACTGCACGGCAGTTACAGGGCAAATCCTCACTGCAGAAAGCTAAGTTCTTTTTCGAACATTTGGTGAAGCTACACCTTGATGAAGGCTCACTGATCACCGGTTTGCTCTACTATCCAGTGATTGAAGAAGATCTTCCACTTGACAAAATCCAGCATGATCAAGTCAGAGAGCTGATTGAGCTATTACGTCGTTTCTCACCAACAGACACTGTAGCGACCAGTAGCTCACTGTTTCAGCATCGGTCACAGCTTTCTCAGAATGAGGCAGTTAGGAAAATGCTGATCTCCTTAGCTAGTGATCCCCGAGTGGTTGTACTCAAACTATGTGAACGAATGGTTGCGCTACAGGCGAGCAATCGAGACAGCGATGAAGCGAAGAAGATAGCGGTGGAATTGCAGAATTTTTATGCGCCGTTAGCGACTCGACTTGGTATTTGGCAACTAAAGTGGCCGATGGAGGACATGGCCTTCAGGACGTTGCAGCCGGAAGACTTCAAGCATGTCCGAGATCGGTTGAATGCCCGTCGATCTGATCGCGAGATCGAAATTGATACACTCCGTGAAGACCTGAAATGGCGACTGAGCTTAAATCAGATAACCTCTGTCATAGAGGGACGGGCAAAGAGCATTTTCGGTATTTGGCGGAAGATGCGGAATCTGCAAGTTGATTTTGATCACATTTACGATATGCAAGCTCTTCGAGTCATCGTAGATACGGTGTCCGAATGCTATCAGGTGTTAGGTGTGGTCCACTCGTCCTGGCCACACATCAGCGAAGAATTCGACGACTATATTGCCTCACCAAAGAGCAATGGTTATAGATCCTTGCATACTGCCGTGATTGGACCACGCGGGAAAGTATTAGAAGTACAGATCCGTACGCAGGAAATGCACTATCAATCCGAGCTTGGTGTATGTGCTCACTGGTTGTATAAAGGGATGGATAAAGCTAGTTTGAGTGCAGGCAAATTGGATTGGTTGCGTGACGGTCTGAATTGGCAAGAAGGATTATTTGATTTCTCCTCGAGTAATCCGCCAGAAGAAAATTCTGAGAACCGACAGATATATCTGACTACACCTCAAGGGCATGTGGTTGAGATGATTGAAGGCTCGACGCCCATTGACTTTGCTTACCGGATTCATACAGAAATTGGTCATACGTGTGTAGGAGCTCTGGTCGATGGCAAACGGAGTCCTCTAAATCGAGAACTCCGTACTGGACAGAGAGTCGAGATTGTCACTAAAACAGGCGGTGCACCTCAGCGTATTTGGTTACAACGGAACAGAGGCTACGTTCAAACTTCAAGAGCTCGCGAGAAGATCGAAACCTGGTTTAGGGACCATGCCAAGGAGCAGAACCGCGAAGCTGGCCGCGATTGGCTGATTTCTGAGTTCAAGAAGCTTCAGCTGGAGTTCGATCCGAACAAATTGATCGAGCAAAATGGGTATTCCGATATCGACGATCTGTTCGTTGACGTAGGACTTGGTAATGTGCTTGTTAGAGAAATTGCGATTCGAGCGATGCGGGAGTACAAAGTTCCTGTTGGCAACCAATGGATTAGTGTGATTGGCCGCGACCGTTCGAATTTGTTGCTCGACGTAAGTGAAATCCTTTCTCAGCTAGGTCTCAATATCGTGAATATCTCAGCAGGTACAGATTCCAAAAGTAAGAAAGCAAGAATGGAATTTGAGTTGAGCATCCAATCACATGAAGATCTGGCAATGGTGGTGGACAATCTCTCCCACCTGGACGACATTGAGGAAATAATGCGAGGACGCATACAAGATCTTCTTGATCAAAGCGAAGGAACTAGCAATTGAACGTCATACTTTTGGGTCCGCCAGGCTCAGGTAAAGGTACACAAGCCAAACTAATTTCTGAGAGATTTGAGATTCCTCAAGTTTCAACCGGCGATATGCTTCGAAACGCAATCGCAGAAGGTACGGAATTAGGTCTGAAGGCACAATCGGTGATGGCTGCTGGAGAACTAGTGTCTGACGATGTCATACTGGGTATCGTGGCAGAACGAATAAAACAGCCGGACTGCGAGAATGGGGTGCTATTTGACGGTTTTCCGCGCACCATCGCGCAAGCTGAAGGACTGAAAGAACTAGGTCTGAAAATTGATTTTGTCATCGAGCTAGAGGTAGCAGACGAAGAGGTAGTACAACGAATTTCGGGGCGTCGAGTGCACGAAGCCAGCGGGAGGGTCTACCACGTTTCTTTCAATCCACCTAAAGAACCGGACAAAGACGATGATACTGGTGAACCGTTGATTCAACGTCCGGATGACCAAGAAGCTACTGTCTATGAGCGAATCAGCGTCTATAAGAATCAGACGGAACCGTTGATTCGATACTACGGGGACTATCCATGTAGCTATGCGGTAATAGAGGGTACGGGTTCTGTGGACGCAATTTTCGAGTCGATTAAAACAGTCCTCCTAGATTAAGTCAGTCTAGAAACACTTAGACTGGCCGGATGTGGTTGGTTTTGTCGCTGAGCAGGACAACATCGAACCGAGATCCTGCAACAAAGTTTCCTGCAGATTCATGTAACTCCACCAAATAGTTGGCTTCGCCAAGCTCCACGACGTTGCTAAAGTATTTACAGACAGCAATCACGGTTATCAAGCAGTAAACGAAGTAAATTCGGAAGACAACAGACACATTCAGGTTCAATTCACCCCTTAGAACATCAATGACTCGTAAACGCATAAGTTATAAGGCACAAACATCACATACTCGCATTGGTTCATCCTTTTTTTTCATGGTTTTAGGATTCTGCACAGTAGTTTGTGAGATGACGTACGCAAGTGAGAACTTCAGTCTTTACC
>MPMU01000127.1 GCA_002238665.1 Gammaproteobacteria bacterium bin55 | reverse complement strand
ACCACTTTTCGCTACCGCCAGTGCTCGACACATTCGTTTGACTTGAACAATCGCTTAATTCATCTCGATGAACCAGTAAGTCCAATGGACATACCAGGGCCATGTCAGACGAAGTAGCCGGTAGCCGTTTCCAGAGTGGTAACATCCTCCCTCAACGGCTTGTTTTCATTGAGGACGCGATTCACCTGTCGTTTCCATTGTCTCATAAGGCAACCTACGCTGTGGCTCCTGCTTACGGCACCATGAATAGATTGTTGCCGGACTGACACAGTATTGTTCACAGACTAAACAAACCGTGTGTGCTTTTTCGACCCATCGAGCATTGTGGCGCAAAGATCATCAATGTATTGTTTTCTTTTCATTCTGACCATGTCCTTGTTACAGAACTGAGTCCAGGAATTCAGCCAAAGCTCAAGCATTCACTGGTCTAAAAATGGTGGAAGACGGTTAAACCACCCTGTACGACAAAAGACAAAGTACGTTGAACCGCACAATCAGGACTGAAAATTCGTTATTTGTAAATCGTTAAAAGTGGGTATTGACTCAATGGATTCATATCAGCAATCAAGCCACGACGCATTTCCCAGATGTTTGTTGCTCTTAGATAACGCAACAACGATCATGTGGTGTCATAGTGATACCTATCTGGTTGCACTTAGACACCACTACGGCATATGTTTGAGCTTGTTTCAGGTTCAGCCGCAAGTTAAGCTTCTCTTAAGTTAAATCGCAATTGCTACATGAAAAGTTTGGTAAAGAAAGAACAGGTGGTAGTCGTTTCGTGAGGAATTCTTGAACAAGCTTCTGTATGGTGATTGTGTCCGTCAATCTTGGCTATCCGCCATGCTAGGAGTATGTCATGAATCTGACCTTGATGGGAAAGATATGCTTGATGGTTTTACGTACGGTGGCCGTATTGGTCACCGTCGTATTCTTCAATTTTGTGGCATTGTCTAATGAAATTGTTCCAGTAGAGGAAATGGAAGATACCAAGCGTGATTTTGGTGACGTCCTTGAGGAACAAAACATATCCGTTGAGAGTGTGAAAGAACTGTTCTCTGATGCATATTTCACTGTGCAACAGAAGCAAGCGTTTGACGCGGCCGTGGCAAAAGTCTCTAAGATGAATAACACAGAGCTCCGCGAGATGGATCCTAGATTTAGAGACGGAATTTCTGCTGAGGAGTTGACAGATTTTCTGTTGGAGTTCGGTAAAAATCAACGGGCTCTTATGACGCCAGATCAAAAGAGAAAGCAGAAACGAGATCAAAGAAGGAAGCAACATGAGAACATTGAGGAAGTAACCGCTTATGGATATAGCTTTGGTCACATTTCTGAAGATCCAGCGGAATTTAGTGTTGCAGACATTACGCATATGAGAGACATTCGTGAACGAGCGAACAGACTATACCGAGAACGAAGGTACGACGTCGCTTATCCACTTTTACTCGACTTAGCTAAGAGAGGATTTCGAGATGCTCAATCGCGAGTGGCATATATATTGTTCAATGGTTTGGGTGATGTTCCGAAAAGTAATATGCGAGCGTTAGGCTGGTTAGGTGCAGCGAGCGCTCCGCCAACTGAGCCTGGTTATCGGGTGCTTTTCAAAAAGTATATGCGGCAAGTGCCACACGAGGTTCTTCCTAGAGTTGAGGCTGTGGTAAACGGTTACCGTGAGCAGTTCGGATACTCTGAGTATCAGGTCTGTTCGACTGACCATAAGTACTCTGTGCATTTTGGATCAAGCATTGTCAAACGAACCTATTGTCGATTTCGGCTTGAGTCAATTGCCGACGCAAGTTGGCCCTATAAGAGTTGGGCACATAAAGTGAATGAAGAGCCTGGAACATTCATGGGATTGCAGCCTATTGAAGAAAAATTACAGGAACAACTGCACAAGGAACGAATTGAGGAGCTCCTCTGAGAGAGGTGTGCCTCTATTACGATGCAGAAGGAAACGTTATCCGTATCGAAGAAGTTGGCTATCCGCCTTGCTAGGAGTATGTCATGAATCTGACTTTGATGAGAAAAATATGCTTGATAGTTTTACGCACGGTGGCCGTATTGGTCACCGTCGTATTCTTCAATTTTGTGACATTGTCTAATGAAGTTCTTCCAGTAGCTGAAAATGAAGAAACCGATACTGATTTTGGCGTTTTGCTTAAGGAACTGAACATTCCAGTTGAGAGATTTCAAGAACTGACGTCTGATACATATTTGACTGTAGAGCAGTATTACGCGCTTGTCGCGGCTTCAGAAAAACTCTCTAAGTTGAATAGCATAGAGCTACGTGAGATGGATCCTAGATTTAAGGACGGAATTACTCCCGGTGAGTGGCTAGATTTTCTGTTGGACTTTGGGAAAAATCAACGGGCTCTTATGACTCCAGATCAAAAGAGAAAGCAGAAACGAGATCAAAGAAGGAAGCAACGTGAGAACATTGAGGAAGTAACCACTTATGGATATAGCTTTGGTCACATATCTGAAGATCCAGCAGAATTTAGTGTAAGTGACATTAGTTATATGAGGCACATTCGTGAACGAGCGAACAGACTATACCGAGAGGAAAGGTACGACGTCGCATATCCACTCTTACTCGACTTAGCTAAGAGAGGATTTCGAGATGCTCAATCGCGAGTGGCATATATATTGTTCAATGGTTTGGGTGATGTTCCGAAAAGCAATATGCGAGCGTTGGGCTGGTTAGGTGCTGCAAGCGCTCCGCCCACTGAGCCTGGTTTTCGGGTGCTTTTCAAAAAGTATATGCGGCAAGTACCAGAGGATATTCTTCCTAGAGTAGAGTCCGTGGTTGACGGTTACCGCGAGCAATTTGGTCATTCTGAGTATCAAGTGTGTTCAACTGACCATAAGTACTCTGTGCATTTTGGATCGAGCATTGTCAAACGAACCTATTGTCAATTTCGGCTTGAGGCGATTGCCGATGCAAGTGGGCCCTATAGGAGTTGGGTAGATAAAGTGAATACAGATACAGAGTCTGGGGATAGCTTTGGATTGTGGTCTATTGAAGACAAACTACAGGAACAACTGCACAAGGAACGAATTGAGGAGCTCCTCTGAGAGAGGTGGCTCACTTTTGTGAGACAAAAAACCGATGCTCTTATATATTGAGCGTGAATCCACTTCACTGCCCTCTCGATCGAGAGGGCGGTGAAAAATTGTACTGTGTAGGTTACGTTGCATCTCCTCCTTGGGGCTGTAACTCGCGATAGACATCGTCCGGAACGCGATAGTCCAAACTCTGGTTCCAACGTTCGTGATTGTAAAAATGCATCCATTCTCCGATCCCGGTGAGTGCTTCTCTGAGAGTTTCGAATGTATGTAGATACACGCATGCGTATTTCACCGTTCACCATAAGCGTTCAATCAGCACATTGTCTCACCGAGCACCCTTAACATCTGTGCTGATCGCGATGCCAAAGCTTCTTAGCACACTTAGAAACTCTGAACTCGTGAATTGCGAATCCTGATCGGTGTTGAATATACCCGGACATGGGTACCTTTGAAAGACCTCTTTGGTATACCTCGATAGGATCAACCACGAAAAAATCGGTCCTTTCATCTTTGAGCACGGCGTTCAGCGCTTTCTCTACCTGACGCTTCGTAAAGTAGAGGGTCTTCAGAAAGGTAATTCATAATCCGGTCATTGCGGTCGTTACAGTCCTGTTCGCTCATTTTTGAATTCCTTCGAAAAGTGTCTGGACAGCGTCCGATCGTGTGATCGGGTTCGGCCTCACTTTTTTAGCAAGAGAGTTTGCAGAAGGATATTGCGGTAAACCCCCGTAGCTCTATGACATAACAAGGAACTGTTGAGCTAGTGATCTGGCATTCGACAAAAAGCATTTTGTTGTGAAGGAGTTTCCCAACCCCGACAAACTGATGTACCACAGAGACTAAAAACAGCTGTGCAGATTTTCGACGGATTAGGAAGTCAATCCTCACATTTGAGTCTAACGGGATTAAGATTAAGAAATTTTCCTAATCGCTTATTTATTGTTGAAATATTAGACTAATTAGACTTATTTTGTGTTTTTACTTCAAAATATAGGAAATATCTGTTAAGATTAGTAATGTACTTGTAGCTTTGTAAATAGAGGTTCCTTATGGACAACCAACATTTAAATGAAAAGCCGCGTCAGCAGCAACGAATGAATCCCAACGCAGTCCACAACTATAAGACTCTTTCTCTACGGCTTAACGCATGGGAATACGAGAGACTAGCTACGGCTGCT
>MPMU01000004.1 GCA_002238665.1 Gammaproteobacteria bacterium bin55 | reverse complement strand
GCAATTGGACGGCTGTTTCGATCGCGTTAGGAAGGCGGTTGCGCGCGAACTGCGGACAATCGCTACGAATCCAGTGAATAGCGCTATCCCTACGTAGTGAATATTCAACAAGATTTGTCGTACACCCTATTTAGTTTGCTCTGCTTCCCGCTCTGCGACAAACTCCTTTCCAAAAATTTCCTCGTCATGTCTCTTCTCCGCTGGAAGTTGGTAAGTTTCCTCAAAATACCTACACAATGATTGAATGACGCTATAGCTGCCTCGTATATCCTGCAAGAGTCGCATCTCTTCCTCGTCTAAGTTTGACGCATGAGCTTGAAAAAATAGTTCTAAGTTGACCAATTCTTCCTCCGCCCTACTGTTATGGATGTCGATGAGATTTCTCGTGTATTCTGTTATGTGCGTTTGCATTTCCAGCCCTCAAATAAGGAATTATATATCTCATAACCAAAACCGAATCCTCTCCGGTCACACACGAATCATAGTGAATCAGATTTACTTATCCTTGTGGACTATATTTACAGGTCGTAAGCTAGCCTTAGCAAAGTTCTCCATTTCCTCTTTGACCGTATCGTCAGGGATATCTAGATGAAACTCTTTCTCTAACTCAGCCTTGCTTGGTTGGTAGGTGGTAGCACGGAGTTCCACAGTGGTTAGGTCTTTGAGGTGCTTTCACTTTTTAGGAATTAGGTCGCCCTTGTAAAACGACATTCAAAATGAAAACTCAGCGACAAACAAGATGTCAAAGCCACGGATTCTCGCCTTGGGAGGGAGGACGTAGGATGTAGATTGGGGAACCGTGAAAGGATCGAAGAGATGGTCTGAACCAGCTCGGTCTTTACCAACGTCAGAATTCAATGATCCAAAGTTAAAAGGCGACCCTGATCCGCTTGTACACGGAGCTGTGTAGAAGATGTATTCATTCGGTGAAAATCCTGTCGAAGTTACCTAGGAATAGAAGTGAAACATTCGTCAAATTTCCTTGAAGGTCGTTGAAGGTGCACTTGGAATTCCTAAAAGTCAAATGTACCCTCTGCCTATCGAACTAGGGGTGTGGCCATGCAACCTGAAACACCTATCTCGCGTCTTAGTAAGTTGATAGATTGGAGTGTATGTCCAGTTGTGCTTGCAGTACGAACCTAGAAAATCGAGTAAATCACTACATAGCATATTTTTAATAAGGTGTAGCTAGGTGATTGCGACGAATCTTCACCTAACATTCAATTTGACCCAACCTAGTAAGGTTCTGTGAACGTGAACTGCACGAGAGGAAATCAAACCGAATCCATTGACGAAAATGGCAGTCTATCAACCAGACGTAATTTCTCAAATCCTGATTACCCAAGAATGGTAGCTTGACTCAAGTGATTAGAAATTGGACAACTGCTGGTTTCCGGCGTCGATTTCTCTCAGCTACAACGATATTCAATTGGTGGCGGATTCGAAGCAAATCACTCGTGAGAATAGGAGTTATGTTGTTGGGGTGCATGCACGTAGCCTCACTCACCTTCGCCACGGAGGCTTCTCCAACCCTTTCCCAGCTCGAGCAAGTTGCGATCAAGAACGATCCAGACCTTGCCAGATTACACCTACTTGCTGAACGTTATGGTGCTATCGCAGAGGGTGCGTCCTACCTCCCAGATCCGCAAATTAGAGGCGGATTAGCGAACTTTCCTGTACAAGGCGGAGGATTTACTTCAGAACCAATGACACAATTCATCGTCGGAGTACGACAGCAGATTCCTCAGAAAGGGATGCGAATTGCTTTAGAGGCGGAAGCTAGAGCACTCGAAGAAATGACTCTCATTGAAGTTCAGTTGCGTGAATCAATCTTGGTGAGAGACTTGCGTCACGCATGGTTGGACTGGATTTTTGAAACACGCGCATTGAATCTAGTGCGGAGTAATCGTTCCTTCTTTGAAGATCTGGTTGGTATCACTCGACACCTATATTCAGTAGGAAGTCACCAACAGCAGGATGTGATTCGAGCAGAACTCGAAGTAAGTCGCCTAGATGATCAAATTTTGCAACGTGAGCAACGAGTCGTGGACGCAAAGACTAGAGTCGAGGAGCTCTTAGGTGACAATCTAGAGGACAACGAAGGCACGAGATTACCGGATTGGCAATTCACTCTCGATGAAGCACAGCTTCAATCACAACTAATTTCTCATCCAAGTGTCAGAATGGTAGATGCACAAAAGGAAAGTGACGAGCAGGTCATTAACCAAGTGAAAAGTACATATAACGCAGTGTGGTCTATCGACGTGAGTTATGGCAAGCGGGATGGTACAGGATTGAACGGTTCGTCGAGACCAGATTTTGCAAGCGCGATGGTCACGATGTCAAGACCTTTGTTTGGAAGATCAAAACAAGATTCTGCACTCAAAGCCGCTATAGCCATGAAGAGCGCGCGTGAACAAAAAAAACAACAGCAGCTGACTAAATTGAAGGCCGAGCTGGATAATGCCATATCAGATTGGCAATCTTTAGTCTCAAGACTACAAACTTATCAAGACTCAATCGTTCCTCAATCCAATAACCTAGCACAAGCGTCCTTACAAGCCTATCGGAGCGAATCAGGTACCTTTACCGAGGTAGTTCAAGGCTTCGTATTGCAGATTGACACTGTAATCGCCTACGAAAAACTTCACGTCCAGCGACTGGCTGCGTGGGCTCAGTTAGATTACTTAACGGGACACTAAGAATGAAACGCACACTTTCGATTTTCTTCATAGTGATTGTCAGTGGTGCGATTGGGTTTGCAATAGCTGAGTTTGTGCCGTTTTCGGACACAGATTCTGAAGAAGGCAGTACCGGATCTGGCGCAAAAGAAATACTGTATTGGGTCGCACCCATGGATCCAAATTTTCGTAGAGACAAACCAGGCAAGTCACCGATGGGTATGGATTTGGTGCCCGTCTATGCGGGGGAAGGTCCCACCGAAGAGGACTTGGTTTCGATTGATCCAACGGTGGTCCAAAATCTAGGTGTACGCTCAGAAACAGTACAAAAGGGCGTGTTGAATCGCACCATACGAACAGTAGGTTACGTGGAGTACGACGAAAATGCACTTCACCACATTCACACAAGAGTAGATGGATGGATAGACAAACTGTTTGTGAAATCTGAAGGTGATCCGATTGAAGAAGGCCAGGTCCTTTTCGAACTCTATTCGCCTACCTTAGTCAATGCTCAGCAAGAATATCTGATGGCAAAAGAGCAACGGAATTTGACGCTCAAGGAAGCTTCAGCTGATCGACTATCTGCACTAGGTATGACCGCGGCTGAGGTTGCCACTCTTGACGAAACCGAGTCGGTTAACCAACGTATCCGGATTTTTGCTCGGTCGGATGGGGTGATCGGCATGCTTGGTGTTAGAGAAGGCGAGTTTGTAACCCCTTCTAAGCATGCGTTATCCATTGCGGAATTAGATCGCGTATGGATCGTTGCCGAGGTTCTTGAGAGGCAATCTGGACTAGTTGAGTTAGGACAGGTTGTGCAGTTCGAGTTGGACTCCATGCCAGGCAAAAAGTGGAACGGTGAGGTTGAATACATCTATCCAGAACTTGACGCAAAGACTCGGAGCCTGAAGGTTCGTGTTTCCTTTAACAGTGGTGGTGAGGTTCTTCGTCCAAATATGTTCGCAAATGTGTTCATATCCGTGAGAGGGGAAGAGGAAGTCATTCACATTCCAAAAAATGCATTGATCAGAGGTGGATTGGCTGATCGTGTCGTGCTTGAATTGGGAGACGGCAAGTTCCGTTCGGTACCTGTTGCGACTGGAATGGAAACGGAGACAAGAATTGAAGTCACTAGGGGTCTTGAGGTAGGCCAACGCGTGGTTATTTCGGGGCAGTTCTTAATAGATTCAGAATCGAACATTGAAGAAGCACTGGCACGATTTGAGAGTGCAAAGAATGAGGAAAGCAATGTCGCACAAGTAGACGCGATCATCCGCAGGCTCAATGAAGATGACTCCACTATTCGAGTAAAGCACGGTCCAATTCCTAAATGGGGTTGGCGTTCGATGACTATGAACCTAAGGGTGCGCGACACTGGACTATTTGAAGGTCTTGAGAGCGGAACCGAGGTTTTGCTTGATATTGAAAAGATGGACACAGGTAAGTATCAAGTGGTCGCTATCAATCCAAAGGTTAATTAGCGGAATCCACCTACTTTCACTGAGTCTCTAACCTCATGATCCCATTCATTATTCGCTGGTCGATTGAACATCGAAATCTTGTACTGATAGCAACAGGGTTCCTAGTCATTTGGGGAGTGTTCAGTGTTCTCCGGACTCCAGTGGATGCAATTCCGGATTTGTCGGATGTGCAGGTCATTGTCAAAACCACTTATCCAGGACAAGCTCCTCGGGTGGTGGAGGACCAGGTAACCTATCCGATTACCACGGCGATGCTTGCGGTTCCAAATACCACCGCGGTTCGAGGTTATTCGTTCTTTGGTGACTCATATGTGTATGTCCTGTTTGAGGACGGGACGGATATTTACTGGGCAAGATCACGTGTACTTGAGTATCTCAATCAGGTCACCTCGAGTCTACCGCCAGAGTCCACGTCCGCGCTAGGTCCGGACGCGACTGGCGTAGGGTGGGTCTATGAATACGCTCTGGTAGACCGGTCCGGAAAACAGGATCTGGCGCAACTCAGGAGCATACAGGATTGGTTTCTTAAGTACGAATTACAGACCGTCAAAGGTGTCGCGGAGGTTGCTACCGTCGGTGGCATGGTCAAACAGTATCAGGTTGTCGTCGATCCTGATCGATTACATGCCTTTGGACTTACCGTAGGAATGGTCAAGCAAGCCATCCTAGCGAACAACAGGGAGTCAGGTGGCTCGGTTGTTGAGATGGCCGAAGCCGAGTATATGGTGCGTTCTACTGGCTATATCCAGTCGCTCGAACACTTGGAGCAAATACCTCTCGGAATCAACGATCAAGGTACACCGCTACAGCTAGCGGACGTTGCCGAGATTCGTCTGGGTCCGCAAATGCGGAGGGGAATTGCAGAACTAGACGGCGAGGGTGAAGTAGTCGGTGGCATTGTTGTGATGCGTGCCGGAGAGAACGCACTGACCACTATTCAGGCTGTCAAGGAAAGGCTCGAGGAATTGAAACTGGGTCTACCTGACGGGGTAGAAATCGTTACCACTTACGACCGTTCCAAACTCATTCAACGAGCGGTCAACAATCTCCAGTTAACGCTTGTAGAGGAGTTCCTGGTAGTTGGGTTGATCTGTGCGTTATTCCTGTTTCATTTTCGATCTTCTTTAGTCATCATCTGTTCACTTCCGGTAGCAATTCTGGGTGCCTTTGTGGTCATGAAACTACAAGGAATCAGTGCCAACATCATGTCTTTAGGAGGTATTGCGATTGCAGTTGGTGCAATGGTGGATGGTGCGATCGTGATGGTGGAGAACACACACAAGCGGATCGAAGCAGCAGGAGGATTTTCACCAGAGGAGGCCAAGAGTCGTCGATGGGAGATTGTCGAGCGATCTGTCCTGGAAGTTGGACCACCCATCTTTTTCTCGCTACTCATAATCACGCTGAGTTTTCTTCCGGTATTCACACTGGAACAACAAGAGGGTCGTTTGTTCGCGCCACTAGCCTACACCAAGACCTATGCGATGGCTATGGCCGCAGCACTGGCAATCACATTAGTTCCCGTGTTAATGGGATATTTCATACGGGGCAAGATTAGATCTGAACTTCGAAATCCGGTGAACCGAGCGTTAACAGAAGTCTATGAACCTGTGATCCGAACCGTCGTGAAACACCCGACCATTTCGGCAGTATTGTGTCTTGTAGTCTTAGCCGTTGGGATGTATCCAATTACGAAATTAGGGTCGGAATTCATGCCCTCTCTGGATGAAGGTGACTTGATGTATATGCCTTCGACGTACCCGGGTGTATCTATCGATAAAGCAAGGGAATTGCTTCAGCAAACAGATAAGCTGATTCGTACTGTGCCTGAGGTTCACAACGTATTTGGGAAAATCGGACGGGCTGAAACAGCCACCGATCCAGCGCCTTTGACCATGATCGAGACGATGATTCAACTCAAGCCAAAAGACCAATGGCGAGAAGAGTCCACTACTGAATCCATTCGAGCTGAACTTAACAATAAGGTAAGTTTTCCGGGGGTGAATAACAGCTGGGTTATGCCTATCAAAACACGTATCGATATGTTGGCGACTGGCATAAAGACTCCGGTTGGGATCAAAATCGCAGGACCGGATTTGAATGTCATAGCAGAGATTGGCCAATCAATCGAAGAAAAACTTGAGGACGTAGAAGGCACGGTTTCAGTCTACGCGGAGCGTGTGACCGGAGGTCGTTATATAGAGGTCGATGTACTCAGGGATAGGGTAGCGCGATTCGGCTTAAACATTGATGACGTACAGGATGTAGTTCGCACTGCGGTCGGTGGTATGAACGTCACGCAATCCGTTGAAGGTCTAGATCGTTATCCGATCAATATTCGCTACCCACAACGCGTTCGAGATTCACTTGAGCAATTAAAGATGTTGCCCATTATTACGCCAAGTGGTGCAAGGATTGCACTAATGGATGTTGCAAATATCGAGATTACAGATGGTCCACCGATCATCAAGAGTGAAAACGCACGTCCCAATGGATGGATGTTCGTTGACATCAGTGGAAGAGATTTAGGGTCCTATGTCGCCGAGGCTCGAAATTTGGTTCAATCTGAGATTGATCTGCCCGCTGGGTATTCGTTGCATTGGTCCGGACAGTATGAATATTTAGTACGCGCTCAACAACGGTTGGCAATCATGGGTCCACTGACTCTTGCTATCGTATTGCTACTGCTTTACTTGAACTTCAGACGAATCTCTGAAATCGTCTTGATTGTAGTACCACTGCCTTTGGCACTGGCTGGCGGCATCACCTTTCTTTATTTTTTGGATTACGACCTTTCGGTTGCAGTGGGAGTCGGATTTATTGCATTAGCAGGAGTTGCCATTGAATTAGGTGTGGTTATGCTGACTTATCTGAATATAGCCATGTCTCGCGCCATAGAGTCCGCTAGTCAGGTTAATCGAACCCCAACAATTGATGAATTGAAAAACGCAGTAATCGAAGGATCTTTGCGTAGACTCCGCCCGATTATCATGACCACCATGACGGTGATCGTTGGGTTGTTACCCATTATGTTTAGCGAAGGCACTGGATCTGAAGTCATGCGTCGAATTGCTACTCCAATGATCGGCGGGTTACTTAGTGCGACGATTCTCACACTGGTACTCACACCCGCGCTCTATTTCCTGTGGAAACGATTTACCTTGGTTGGGCGTAGATTTGAGCCCGCTGTTCCTCTGTCAACTTCAACGTGATAAGTGGAATCGTTGGACTTGGGTGGATTCTTAGCCATCAAAACGCGAACTCATGCGTGCTAAAACCTGCCTCCTACATTCACAAAAATTAGCTTTGCAAGCCAATGAAAAGTGCTTCTTTTCACACTAGACTATTGCACGGTCGAGAGAGCAAAAGTAAAGGATTTTGAGCGCTACGCTGTACGAAGATAGAGCATTCGAGCTCGTCGCTGACTACCAACCCGCGGGTGATCAACCTGTAGCTATCCAACAATTAGAGGAAGGTATAGACTCGGGATTTCCTCATCAGGTGCTCCTTGGGGTGACCGGTTCCGGTAAGACGTTCACGATGGCAAATGTCATCCAGAAAATCAATCGACCAACCATCGTGCTGGCACCAAACAAGACGCTTGCTGCACAACTTTACGGTGAGTTCAAGGAGTTTTTCCCAAAAAACGCCGTTGAGTATTTCGTCTCATACTACGACTACTACCAACCAGAAGCATATGTGGTTCAGACCGATACGTACATTGAGAAAGATGCGCAAATAAATGCTCACATCGAGCAAATGCGGCTGTCCGCAACCAAAGCTCTCTTGCAGAGAAGAGACTGCATCATTATCGCTTCAGTATCGTCCATTTATGGACTAGGCGACCCTAAGTCGTACTTCAACATGATTTTGCATGTTGATCGAGGAGACAGAATCGATCAACGAGAAATCATTCGACGTCTCACTGAGATGCAATATATTCGCAATGAAGTAGTATTCGAGCGCGGTAGCTACAGAGTACGCGGAGACATCATCGACGTCTATCCATCTGAGAACGAAAGAACTGCAGTTCGCTTTGAGCTATTCGACGATGAGATTGAGGACATCTCTATTTTTGATCCTCTCACGGGCGTGGTTGAGGCGCGAGTACCTCGATATACAGTTTTTCCTTCGTCGCACTACGTGACTCCTGAAGACAGACTCAAGGGTGTGATCCCCTTGATCAAAGAAGAACTGACTGAACGGGTTCGATATTTCAAAGACGAAGGTAAGTTACTTGAAGCCCAGAGAATAAGCGAGAGAACCAAATACGACCTTGAGATGATGTCGGAGATTGGATTTTGTAGTGGCATCGAGAACTATTCACGCTATCTTTCCGGAAGAGAACCTGGTGAGCCGCCTCCTACCTTATTCGAGTATTTGCCTGACGATGCATTCCTGATAATTGACGAATCCCACGTCACGGTTCCGCAACTGGGAGGCATGTATAAAGGAGATCGTTCGAGAAAAGAAAATCTTGTTCAGTATGGATTTCGATTGCCTTCGGCGCTGGATAATCGACCACTCAGATTTGATGAGTGGGAGGAACTAGCACCTCAAATGGTTTTCGTATCGGCTACACCCGGCAACTATGAACAAGACCATGGTGGACAGATTGTAGAGCAAGTTGTCCGACCCACTGGCTTGGTAGATCCCAAAGTGAGCATTCGTCCAGCCACTCGACAAGTCGATGATTTACTCGAGTCCATTCATGGTCGTGTCGCGGTGCAGGAGAGGGTCTTGGTGACGACTCTAACGAAACGAATGGCGGAAGACCTGACTGAATATCTGAATGAACATGGGATCCGAGTTCGTTATCTCCATTCCGATATTGATACTGTGGAGCGAATGGAGATTATTCGTGATCTTCGAATGGGTGAATTCGACGTACTTGTTGGGATTAACTTACTGAGAGAAGGATTGGATATGCCTGAAGTTTCGCTCGTTGCTATTCTCGATGCGGATAAGGAAGGTTTTCTACGATCAGATCGTTCTCTCATTCAAACTATTGGACGTACGGCTCGCAACATTCGTGGCGAAGCCGTCATGTACGCCGACGTGGTCACTGGGTCAATGCAACGCGCCATCGATGAGACGAATCGAAGGCGTACTAAACAGTTGGCACATAACGAAGCAAATGGAATCACTCCAAAATCAGTCGTTAAGGAAGTGGCTGACATCCTTGAAGGTGCTCGTTCTGGTAAATCGAATCGGCAGAGAAATCGAAATTCCGAACGCCCAGGAGTCAATCGGTTGCCGAAATCGGCAGGAGATGCTGCCCGACTTATTGCTGAATTAACAGATAAGATGAAGGCTCATGCAAGGGAACTCGAATTCGAACGAGCTGCGGATGTGAGAGATGAAATTGAGGAACTCAAGAAATTCCTTATCCAGGCATAAATAGGTGCAAGAATCGAGAGGTATCTGAGAATGAAAGCAATCAACCACGACCGTACAGGAAGGTTAAACCGTAGGCGTTTAGTCCAAGGAGCTTTGATTTCGATGGGAACCTTTGGATTTGTGCCTTCCTCGGGTGAGGAGCTAAAACGGACACCACGAGATTTCACAGGACCGTTCTATCCAGTTGGAGAGCGAAATCGATCCAACGACTTAATCAAAGGAACACCCCAATTCGACGTTCTCAATCTCAGAGGTAAGGTGATTGATTTAGTCAAGACACCGATTAAGAACGTGATCGTGGACATTTGGCACGCAGACCCCAATGGACGCTACAAGCATCCACGAGATCGCGGACAGAACGATTTATTGGATGAGTTTCTCTACAGCGGGACCGCCACTACCAACGAAAATGGAGAGTTTGATTTTCGGACTTACATCCCTGGGAGTTATCGCGCAAGACCTGCAAACCACATTCATTACAAGGTGTGGAAAGCAAACGAAGAACTCTTGACAAGTCAGATTTATTTTGACAAGTTTGGTGGTGATCAAGGAATGTCGAGATCACGGAGCAAGGCAGAACTTCAGACAATTCGTCTGGTCGAGATTGAACCGGCAAACTTCGAGTCATCTCTCACAGTCGTGATTTAGATGCGTACGAGCAGGAATCCTTTGCACGCAAATTTCTTGATTCTTTTCAGCTGAGCAATCCAACCTGAATATTCCAACGAGTGAAAATTCTCAGATCTTCGCGGGTTACTCTATTTGGAGAGTATTTCCTCAACAGTAGGAAGCGTGTCCTTCCCGAAGTAGAGTTCGCCGTTGACGATAAAACTCGGCGACCCAAAAATACCTAGTGCAACTGCGTGGTCGACGTTTTCGATTAGGCGTTTTTTTACGTTCTGATCTTGAGTTGCTTGAATGATCTCATCAGCCGGAAGATCATTTTGTACTAGTGTCTCCTTGAAGACATCAAATTCGTCCATTTTTCTCTGTTCCTGCCACATGGCTCGCATGGTGACATCGACATACTTATCGAAGAAAGGTTGAGTTTCTGCATAGATCGCACCCCGCATCATCATAAGGGTATTCACTGGAAAGTGAGGGTTTCGTTGAAAGCCCTTAACGTTATAGCGACTCATAAAACGTTCTGTCTCAAGACGTATGTAACTGAGTTTATTGTCTATACCTGCAAAAGCTTCCATCGGAGACCGATTGTTCGTCGCCTTGAACACTCCTCCGAGCAAAATCGGTATGTACCGACAGGTAGTGTTAGTTCGCTTTTCAATTTGAGGAATGACTGTGTGAGAAAGGTAAGCGTTTGGACTACCTACATCGAAATAGAAATCAAACTGCATAGGAAATAATCATGTGTAAATGAGATGGTTACAAGAAAGCTTGAACTAACTTGGATAAGAAATTGGTAGGCGCGATTGGATTCGAACCAACGACCCCCACCATGTCAAGGTGATGCTCTAACCAACTGAGCTACGCGCCTAATAAGTTCACGAGAATACGTGCCTAGCGGAGGATTATAAAGTCTGCATTTGCACATCTACTTGCGACCGCTAAGATGAAAGCAGGTTTCCTGAACTGGTTCTACTGACAAGCTCGTGAGTGAGGACAGACAATTCAACTTTTACGGCGAACTATTTAGAAGGTCGGCGACACACTGTCAGTTCCAACTTTAAATTTCCCACAAGTGCGATCTTTAAAGTTGCAATAAATGGAAGAAATGTACCTCAAACTTGCAGCATAGATTGTGCGATACAAGTCGAAGCTCCTAATTGCACATCTAGCACCTGCACAGCAGGACTAAATCAACTCATAGATGTGCCAGATTGCGTCAGATCAAGTCACGTTCCACCTGCGTCAGTCAATTGCAGGTCCGTTGGTTCACATCGATCTACTTTCAGTGGAGTAGGATCGGTAGATCGTCGCCTTCAGCCTTCGCATCTGCAAGGCAATCTGATCAGACTCGTCATTCTAGAGCTATCGTCGCCCATTATGAGACTGTGACAACCTTTGGCTACCACGAGACTAAATTCCCAGCATCCTTGGACTGTGGCGTACACAACTACCTGCGACTGAGATTCGTCGTGCTCGAGAGGTCTCGAACTACCTACTCTAGAGCTAGAGTACCTCACTCATTAGATTGGCCCAAAGTAGGGGCGCACCCTAGGTTCTCTTTTGCAGAAACTGTATGGAGCACTCCTGAGACCAAAGTTGATATCCATCAACGACGGAGCCCTTTGAACGATTAAGGTCATCGGTCGTCGGCATATCCGAACAAAGACCTCCAACCGGTATACCAGTTGCTGGATACCTCACATTCACGTTGCTACCTGTATGAGCAGTATCAAGAAACTATGAATGGGTTCTCAAAATGTGCGTTTGTTACGTCATTCATCCGAATCTGTGCGCCAGAGAAGAGATATGTCGATTTGATTATCATGTGTGCCGTCGAGACCATCTAAAGCCGGCAGGTCACCTGTCATCAGCAGAATGACTGATGCTTTGATAGACGAGTCGGTGCCGGTAATGAAACTTTGAAGTACCCTCAAAGTCGATAAGGCTATGTCCTCGCGACCATCGCTGTCCCAATCACCAACACAGGCAATTTGTGCTCCCACCAAATTGGTGCCAAGACTACCGAAACTGATGTTCCACATTCCCTCGGCACCTTTTGAAATCGCGTTGGGAATGTTTAAGGTGGTTCTAGTATCACCAGCCGAGTCAACCATGTTTGGCATGTCGCCCAGCGTGAACAAGGAAAAACCGGGATCGTCTATGGACATAGATGTAGCAATGACTTGAGTAGCTGGATGGTTGTTCCCGCCATTACAAATATCAAGCCGCGACACACCAAAAATCTCCCAAGCGTTGGTGTCTGTAACTTCAATGTTTGTGATAACGCCGTCTGAATTGCCATCCGACTCATCGTGCTTGACGAACTCCGATATGTCTACCAGATAATGTAACCCCTCGTTTATTGACATAGATGTTGGACCATTGTTTCCGTCCTCGTCATGTGAGGAGAGTAAAGGTCTCAAAGGTATAAATTGAGACTCTTGGGACACGTTACTCCTTTCCCAGACCGTACTTCTCGCAGAAGGCATTCTGACTGCGAAACCATCCAGCCTGTAGCTGTCTGGTCTATTTCGAATGTGGAAGACGTTTACTCGACCATCTTTCGCTCCATCGTCCATGTCCGAATTCAGGATGTCACTGGAAGCCAGGAAATACGATATACCACCAGTAGGTAGTTCAAGAAGCAGATCTTCTGCACCATCGTTATCGAAATCCGAGAGCTGATGTATGTTTGGACGAATTGGCGCAACTTCCTGTGCGGGGAACTCTGAGTAGATCTGAAGTGTTTCGTCCTGTTCCAGTAATAGATCTAGTTGGAGAATTGCATCTTGTCGGTCATTCAATTCCTGAAGTATCGCAGTGTCCGACAACAGATAAAACAAGGGATCACCATCCATACCTTCTTCTGGCCATTCCGTAGAAATTTGATTAGAAGCAACAATCGAGGATTTGCCTTCACCATATAGTCCAGTCAAGGATGTGATACCGTGCCCAAAGCTAGTTTCAGTTGAGTTTTGAATGACAATGCACATACCATTGCTGGAACACTGGGTATGGTTGATTTTTCCGTCGGTCATACCATCAAGTGCATCGGCATTTGCTAGGTGAGCTCCACGTACGATATAGACTACTCCCTTGCCAAATTCGTCTTGTGAACCGCCGATAACCAAATCACCGATCTCATCGCGGTCAATATCCGTTACAACACCGGCGTTCGAATAGTACAAGCCAAACGAAGAACGCGGACCGTGAAGCTCCCAACTGTTGTCACCCTGCGCTATAGCTTTCATTTGGATTGTTTGGTTCACCTGCTGGTCAAATTCATCGAGTCGTCTCAAGTCAGAGCTCGAGAGTAGATGGAATGCACCAGTTGAGTCTTGAGGATCTCCACCTTCAATTACTATCTTCGCTCCTCCTGTCAAGTCGTAATCTCCAAGATAGTGTGTATTGAGGTTGAGTTCATCGCCGGCTAGGTCCAATATAGACCATTCTGACTCGATTCGATAGGTAGCGATTCCTGCGCCTCTCAAATTGTCGCCAAGTCCGTCGTTATCTTCGTCTTCCCATTCAAATGGGTTATTCGGAAATAAATCGGCATTGTCCCCGATGCCATCGCCATCGGAATCGAACCACTCGTCAGGGTCGAACGGGAATACATCTTCTATGTCCTCATAGCCATCATTATCGTCGTCAACATCGGCATTGTCGCCGATTCCATCTAGGTCAAAGTCTTCCCACTCGTTCTCGTCGTGAACAAAAAGATCTGAATTGTCACCGACTCCGTCTCCATCAGAATCGAATTGCTCCAAGTGATTCAACGGAAACGCGTCTAGTCCATCTACAACCCCATCGTTGTCGTCATCCAAATCAACATAGTTATCCAGACCATCGTTATCTGTGTCGTACGGTGACTGGTCGGTGAAATCCTCTATACCGTCTCCGTCTGTATCGAAATCAGACTGGTCACCAATCCCATCACCATCCATATCCGAATCTTCATAAGGATCATTTGGGAAAGCATCAATTACGTTTGCAGTTCCATCGTTATCCGCATCGTAGATCGCGCTCGCATCGAGCGGATAGAGATCATGTCGGTCGGTGGCTCCGTCGTTGTCGTCATCCAAATCGTGCAAGTTTGCAATTCCATCGCCATCGGTATCGTCGAGATTATTGTGCAGATGAATGACGCCATTCTCCATTCCGTCACTGCGGTCAAGTGTTGGGAGAGCTGATGAATACATAACATGGAGAGTGCTGATCGACTGTCGATCTGCGTTCTGTGTGTGCGCTGCAAACATGAAATCCAGGATGCCGTCGTCGTCGAGATCATCCAACGGGAGCATGCCGCTCAAGCGGATGCCAGCTCTAAGTCCACGGGGCACTACAAGCCATGAGATGCCTGATGAACGTTCGAGAGATCGGACATCTATAAATCCATCTCGTAGATCTTCTTGCGGACTGTCCAAAGAACTCAGATCATCCATGGGGACCAACATTGCATCGTTCTCAGATTGCACTAAGACGTGGCTACTTTGTCCTTCAACGGTTGAATTCAAGATCGCTTGAGATCTTTGATCGGCCAACGAAAGATTACCAAAAAACCATATACCCGGAGAACTAACCGACGCACCTGTCAGTACGATTTCCCCATCTAATGTGCCGTCTTGTTCATCAAGATCTGCAAGACCTTGAGATAGCGCGAGGATCTGGGGACCGTCCCGGTTCCACATCATGACCTCCGGACGACCGTCACCGTCAATATCCACTACAGATTCGAAACCTCTTCCGAATGCTTCAATTTCAGGGGCTGTAATCCTGAATGATCTTAATTTCTCACCTATAAGGTCGTCCATTTGGACCTGACCGTCAGCCGAACCATCGATCGTATCCAATAACGGAACAAGATCCGTGTTCAGGATGTAGACGATGCCGTCATTTAGGAAAGGAGTGCCCTCTAGGCTGACACTCAACTCATGGCCAATATGCCCGGTTAAGTCACCTAGACTAGCTAAACTGAGGAGATTTCCCGATGCCTCTTTATGAATACGGAAACAATCGCTACAGTCTGCAACGATTTGATTGAATGCATCAGTCTGTTGCTGTGCATCTTGTGCAAATGTTTGGCTAGCTCCCGTCGTCAATAAATACAGACTGACTTCTGCGGTATCTAGCTGAGAACCCAAAACCGCGAAGTCGGATATTCCGTCGTGATCGCGGTCATGCATGGCAGTGATGCCATGTAGGTTGAAAAACCGATTCTCACCTACGAACCAACATTCAGAATTTTGCTGACAATATTCCAGACTCATTTGACGATCTTCGGTGCCATCAAGCCTGTCAAACGACGTTAGAGTTGCATTATCAAGTCGGACCAAGTACAAACCTTGTCCAGATGACATCACGAGAATGCCGCTGGCGTCGGTATCTTCTGAGGCTGAGAGATGCGTCATGTGCATGCCTAAGTCCGTGCCGATATCTACGCCATGAATAACCCATGCTGAACGATCCTGCTCCACCCAAAGAGGTATCCGTCGTTCGCTACCTAATGATTTCGTATCGTCAGAAAACTTGGTAAGTTCGGCAGCTGAGAGCAAATAGACCGCTCCTTGTGATTCGCCATTGCTGTCCGCGGTTTTCAGCGCAGCGATTGCAAGGTCGTCAATTCCGTCGTCGTCCCAATCGCCGGTACGTACGACTTCAAAACCAAGCTGATCGTCGCTGACACCACTAACCACATACATGCTTCTTACAATGTGGACATCCGAATCGAAAGGATCGGAATCTTTCTCATTGAGTATTCCGTCGCCGTCGATATCGGGATCGGAATTGTCGCCGATTCCGTCCCCATCCGTGTCAACCCATTCTGATGCAAGATTAGGAAACGCGTCGCTGTTGTCGCCATAACCATCTCCGTCGGTATCGGTCCATTCATTTGGATTCAACGGAAATTGATCCTCGTCAGCAGCAAAACCATCGCCGTCTACGTCTAGATCAGATGGAGGACTACCGGTAGATGCAAATTGATACTTGGTGATATTCACCGAAAGAACGGAATGTGCACTTTGCTCATGATTACTCTTCAAGTGCGAGATTCCGCATGGGTCACCGTTGCAATCTTCATCAGGATTAGAAAACTTGTCAATATCGACCCCGTTGTAGTCGAACTTTGCGTAAGACATTACCGTACCAAACTCGTCGTGTTGGCCGTGCCCCCGAGACCAGTAGTAAGTGCCAACGGCACCTTGGACATAGGAATGACCGAGCCCCATGAGATGTCCGATTTCATGTGCTGTTACATTTATTGGACAAATAAATGGATTTAGCCATACATGGGTCAGAATCGCTCGATCCGTTGGATGGATGAACCCACGACCACGCCAGCCACCTATATCCTCCGCAACTCCGCAGAGACCAGTCGAACCTGGATGGTAGGCTAGAACCACGTCAGCGCCGTAATCGGCTTGCAACTGATCTCTCAATTCGTCGCTTAAGAACATATCGTCGTTCAAGATATCCGGTACGATGCTCTCGTCCAATGCACCTACAATGCGAAACCGCAACGGGGAACCACTTCTTTCAAACAGAAAGTTAGTGACTGTGAAAATGTGACCGATTTGCAATATGGGGTTGTTGCCAGGTGCATTGTTCCATATCTCGGAGTCATACACAACTAGAACATCAATCTCTGGCTTGCTCGGTAAATCCAACGGGTTATTTGGATCTGTGTTCATGAAGTTTTCATTCACGTCACCGACACCATCGCCATCGGAATCTCGTAGGAAATCAATCTCTCGCCTCGACAGCGAGGTAAACGGCATTTCCGTCTCCCCGTCAAACCAAATTGAATCTATCAAGGAGAAAAAGGTGAGCGTAGGACCCTCGTGGATGAGCAATTCAAAATAGACACGTCCTGTGGGTAATTGCCCCAATTCGATTTCATAGAAACCCGTAGCGACTTCTTCGAGTTCAGCCAAGCCAAAATTCAGTGGAGTTGTACCCAGAAACAAAGATTTCTCATTTTTGAATTCTTCCTCGGAAAAGTAGCCGGTAACCGCTAGAGTGGCATACAGGTTTTCAGTAGGGTAGTCTTCGAAATTGCGCAACCCGAATTGCACAGTCGCAGTCTCGCCATCGTCGCTTTCTAAACTGCAAGGACAAACAATTCCTACACGAGCAAACTCCTGCTGGGCATTCATGACTGAACTTGAAAGTACCAACGTACCGACTAATAGGCAACGAATCAAGATTGGGCATCGGAATATTGCTGATGCTAAGAACATTTCATAAAGTCTCTATTACTGGATTTACGATTAGTCGACACGCCTACTCCTCCCTACGAGGTACATACTTCGTGTTGACATGGCGATCACGTCTTGTTTTGAGAACATCGACTTCCGAGTAATCAATGTTCTGATGCAAACTACTCGAAGGTGTGATCCAACCGCCTTGCTTGCTTCCTACAAATTCATAACTCCCAGCCGTAGTCGAGACGTACGCAAACGTATGAGAATTGTCCAACGTCATGATTAAATGTAAGAATTCATCTTCACCGACATCCGGATTAGTGTGGATTGTGATGTTTCCAAAATCATCGGGTGCGATTCGATCTACTATCGAACGGTATCGTTTCTTGGTCTGAGGTATGACTACCTCGACCGGAGTACCGATCAACCACTGGTCATAATCTCCCGTCAACATTACATAGGTCGAGTCTTGGGAGACATTTTGAGGTGGGTCAATTCCATCTGGATCCGTGCCAGAAGGCTCTAGCCAAGCCCGACGCAATTTTCGAGGAGGAAATTGCGGTGCTGGATCTACTTGAGCAATAGAGCTCTCCGATTTTGGGTCTGGCTCTGCGACCTCTTCGCTTTCATCTTCCCCGTCTGAATTCAACCATAGATAGACTACGATGAGAAAGAGAATTAGTACGAGTGCTACAGCTGTCACAATCCAATGTTTTGTAGCCGAGAATTCCATCATGTGCTCATTGCGAACGTGTGATCTAGTATTGACAAGTCAACCCAAATCCATAGCCTAGTAGTACCTCTACTGAGACATTTCCCCTAGCCAAAAGTTCGTCTATACCAATGCAGATGATGTGAGTACGATTTTTAGAGGTTCGAATATGCTCGATGCTATACAACTCGGAGAGCGCGAAATTGCAGATCTGGAAGTCAATGGATACAGACTTCGTATTCACACGCGGCGCTCGCTGACACCTTTCCCTTTAGGTCGCTGAACAGTACCGTTCAAGCGGATCTTCATAGGCGATACTGGCGGTTTTGTCCTCAAACAGCAGTATCGTGCTGTTGACGCGAGCCAGCACAACCATGTTGAGGTCCTGGAGGTAGATTTTCATTCATTGTTCGGCAACTAGCTTGACTGGCCAGTCCGGCTGACCTGTTTCGCCCTCTGAGTCGCAGATTCTTCACCTTGTTATAGTAATCCATGTACTTTAATTCACCAGCAACGATCTAGATGCGAACGTAGTCTCGGTAGAATCGGACGCAGAAGTCCAAGCTCGTGATTACTGCACCGCGTGTTTAGGCTTCGTCTGCTGTCGACTCGCCGCGTCTTATTTCTCCTTGGCAGTCTAGTTGCCAAATCCACCCCAACGCGACGAATGGTGAAGTTTCGTCGGGCAGCGGGTCGTCCAGTTTGATCGGAAGCAACTCGAGCCAGTCGTAACCGAGCCCGCAAAGGACGGTCGCAAAGTTCATCAGTCCTGACGAACAAAATCTGACTTTTTAGGTGGATAGTCAGACTGCGTCAAGCCTTCCAAGACGAGCGCTTCGCCCTCTCAACCACTCGACAACAAAGAGAAACACGATCGCAAAGAGGATTAGTAGCGTAGCCACGGCGAGAATGGTTGGATTCAGTTCTTCTCGAATACCACTCCACATCTGACGTGGTATTGTGCGCTGTTCTACACCTCCCATGAATAGAACTACCACTAACTCGTCGAACGAAGCGGCAAATGCAAACAATCCTCCTGTAATGACTCCTGGTGCAATCAGGGGTAATTGAATTCGACGAAAGCGCGTGAACGCACCTGCTCCTAAGCTGGCGGCTGCCTTGAGATATGTTTGGTCGAAACCTGCCAGCGTCGCGCTTACCGTGATGACCACAAAAGGTGCACCCAGTATCGTGTGCGTTAGGATGATCCCTAGATGGGTTTGTGCGAGACCAATGGAAGGGTGACTGTAGAAGAAAAATGATCCTACACCGACAATGATGATCGGGGTAACCATCGGAGAAATCAGAAGCGCAGTAACAGTCCTGCGTGCAGGAAATTTGTCATTTGAAAGGGCTATTGCTGCGAGCGTGCCTAGCGTTGTCGCCAATAAAGTGGCACAAACTCCGATAAATAAACTGTTTCCTAGCGCTCGACCCCATTCTTCGTTATCAAAGAGTACTTCGTACCAGCGAACGGAATAGGCGTCAGGATCCAGACTGAGCATTCCCTCGGTGAAAGTGAAATAAGGCTCTACATTGAAACTAAGGGGGACGATAACTAGCAACGGCAGTATTAAGAAAACAAAACACAATACCGTCATGGCAATCCGGAATGCACTCAGATAAGCCCAAGGAGAACGAACAATACGCATTTGATTAGTCTTGAGTGCCATACGTTAACCGAGCTTTAGTCGGTCGACCCCAATGACGCGGTCGAAAATAACGTAGAGCACAAAAACGAGGAGCAAGAGTATTGTTGAGAGTGCTGCTGCCAAGCCCCAGTTCAGTGAGGACTGAAGGTGGAACGCAATTAAGTTTGAAATTAGCTGACCTTGCGCACCGCCGACAAGTGCAGGTGTGATGTAGTAGCCAATCGAAAGTATGAATACGAGAAGAGTGCCAGCACCCACACCTGGTAGACTCTGTGGCCAGTACACGCGATAAAAGGACTGTAGCGGGTTTGCACCTAGTGCCGCTGCCGCTCTCGTATAGTCTTTAGGAATTGATTGCATGACAGAATAGAGCGGTAAAACCATGAACGGAAGCAAAACATGAGTCATCGCGATCAGGGTACCGGTCATGTTGTGAATCATTACAAGTCGATTGTCATCCGAAACCAGTCCCAACCAAACCAGAACACTATTGAGGGTACCTTGTTGCTGAAGTAGAACGATCCACGCCGAAGTCCTCACTAACAAGGATGTCCAGAATGGGATCAGGACCAGGATTAATAACCAGCGTCGGGTGCGCTCACTCGCTTCTGCCATCGCGAAAGCCATTGGATACCCAATAATCAGGCAGAGTAAGGTGACACACAGACTTACCAGGAAGGTGCGAATAAACAAGGTCACATAGATCTGATTCGATTCCGATACTGAGACGATGTTTCCGTTCGCATCACGCTGAAGATCGACGGCTTGTAGGAAGTGTCGATCCGTGTATCTTCGAGTTGCCTCTTTAATCGTCCGCCAGATTTCAAGCGAACTCCAGTCTTCATCTACACTGAGAATTTCCGCATAGAGTTCGTCGCTGGAGGTACTTCTAATATTCCTTGCGGTTTTGGTCAATAGGCTACGAGTACCTGTCTGAATCCTATTGATTCTTGATGCGACGCGTCCTAAAGTCCGATCTTCTCTAGCTCTCTGTATTTCCTCCCCGAGTGCTACAAATGTTTGCTCGTCAGGAAGGATCTTGCCATCCCAATCTGCGAGAGCACTAGCAGTTCTTGGTAAGACGCTTGCTACAGTATCGTCGTATACACTTTGGGTAATAACTCCACCAATTGGGAGAAGGAATGTGACTGCGACGAACGCTGTGAGTGGAATCGCCAGGCTAGCTGCTTTGAGCTTCTCCACCATTTTCAATTTCTAAATTGGTTCGTTGCTAATCAGTTTGATAGCCACGCACTAAATCTTTCGTTAATGTCGTCCAGATGATCAGCCCAGAATTCGGCATCATGAACAAGCTTTCTGCCAGGACGCTCTGTGACGTAGGGCATGTGGGGGAGCATTTCTACACCGGTGGGTATATGTGTAGAGAGCATAGCCGTCGCCGACTTTCTTGTAGGAGAGTATGCAATCCGACTGGCTATTCCAAGTATCGCCTCTGTTTTCGCACTGTAGCGTACGAACTCAAGAGCGTGTTCAAGATTAGGAGCACCTGCCACCACGACTAGGTATCCAATGTCTACGGTATGTCCGTCCCAGATGATTTCGATGGGTTGGTTTTCTAGTACTTGAGCATTAAAGATCCTGCCGTTCCAAGCGGTTGTCATCGACACCTCACCATCTGCGAGCAATTGCGGGGGGTGCGCCCCGGCTTCCCACCAAACAATCTGATCCTTGATTTTGTCATACATCGATAAGGCTTGCATAAGTCCTTCGTCGGTTCCCAGCACTTCATAGACTTTGTCTGGGTGCACACCGTCTGCCATTAACGCAAATTCCAACGTAGACACAGGATTGCGGTGCACACCTCGACGACCTGGATAGGTCTCAGGGTCGAAGAAATGCTCCAGTTGAGTGGGCGTAGTTTTGTCCTCGAATTGACGTGTGTCAAAGGCGACTGCAGTTGCCCAGAACAGGTGGGATATGCCACATTCATGGTTTGAACCTGGATAGAAATCTTCCTCTGCCGGAGTACCATCTGGTGCTGGTGGCAACTCGAGCTCGTCTAAGTACTCAAAGAGTCCTTCATCGCAGCCTATGACGACATCCTTAGTTTCTGTATAGACGGCATCCCAGAAAACTGAACCTGCTTCCACTTGCGCCCTAATCTGCGCTAATCCACCGTTGTAGTCTTCTTTGTTTATTTTTATTCCAGTCTCCGCGACGAAGTCGACCTCAAATCCTTCTTCTGCGGCTTTAGCAAAAGATCCGCCAAAATTGACAACTGTTAGTTCATCTTGTGCATAGGTCAAAGAAGCAGTCAAGAGAAAAATAGACGTGAGTAGAAATCGAATTTTCATGGGAGCATCTCTCAGAGTGAATAGTGGAAACAGGCAATTTCAGAAATTAATGGGCAACTGAGGCATTTGAGTACTAAGTAGAGTTAGGTTGCTTAGGTAGTATGGCTCGACAATCTAGCTGTGCCCAACCTATCGTGACTCCATCGCCGGGAAGGACTCGACCGTGTCCGGCGATGTTGGGAATTTTTATCAGAAAATCGTCACTATCCAGGACGCTTACGACCAATCGTAAGTGATCGCCCAGAAACACAATATCGTCGATTTTCGCTTCGAATTGGTTGGAAAACTGTTCGTCTTCCCATAGTATCTTTACTCTTTCGGGTCTTACTACAACCTGTACTTCAGAGCCAACCTCCAAGTCGCCGATAGGCACTGCTTGAACTTCCTGATCGGCAATCTCAACAATACAAGTATCTTTGTCCTTTTCGATGGCAGTCAACGTGCCGAAGAGCTTGTTGTTTTCACCGAAGAATCCAGAGACGAAAACCTCCGTCGGTTCCTCATACAACGCTTCTGGTGGTGCAATTTGCTGGATTTTCCCAGACTCAAATACCGCGATGCGATCTGACAGGACCATGGCTTCCTGCTGGTCATGTGTCACATAAACCATCGTAACGCCGATCTGTTTCTGAATACGCCGGATCTCAAACTGCATTTCCTCTCTCAGTCGTCGATCCAATGCACCTAACGGTTCATCCATTAGCACCATGTCCGGTTCGTAGACCAGTGCTCTGGCGATTGCTACGCGTTGTTGCTGTCCACCTGAAAGTTGAGAAGGTTTTCTGTCTCCGAAGCCTTGTAATTGAACGAGCTCTAGAGCGGAAGCAACTTTTTCCTCCAAATCAGTTTTCGAAAATCCGCGTACTTCTAAAGGAAAACTGAGGTTTTTTGCCACGGAAAGGTGAGGAAACAAAGCGTAGTTCTGAAATACGATCCCAATATTGCGTTTGTGGGGTGGGATGTTCTGTACGGCGTGGTCATTAATCTCAATAACGCCAGCGCTCGGCGTCTCAAATCCAGCAAGCATCATCAGACATGTTGTTTTTCCTGACCCGGAAGGACCTAGGAGCGTCAGAAACTCCCCTCGATAAACCTCAAGATCTAAGTCGTCAACGACCTTTAAACTCTGGTCGTAAGACTTTTCTACGTGTATAAATCTTGCGTGTACGTCGGCATTCATGGAGGCGGATTGAGAATCGTCGTTTACTGGATTAGATCATGCCGAAGGGAAGCACAATGGAAGTTTAGGAGTACTTGATGTACGTGAAATATCCGATATTGGTGTGCAAGTTCTAAATTTGTGGCAACAGGTCAAGATTTGCCTTTCGAGTAACTAACAGAGGTATCGCAATGAACGTTTCTCTTGGTCGCATTCTTCTTTACGTCAAGGATGTCGAATCGATGGCACTTTTTTACAAAGACCATTTTGGATTTCGGATTCTTAGAGAAGAAGGTGATCGGATTGTCGAACTTGAATCGCCTACTGATTCTGCTTGTAACATCATGCTACACCCTCTTGCTAAAGGAAGAAAGGCAGGACAGACGTTAGTCAAGTTGCTATTCGATACTGAAGACGTAGAAGGCTTCTGTGCTATCAGTAAGAAGAAAGGGCTGATATTTGGAAGGATCTTTCACGCTAATGGTTATTCCTTTGCGAATGCCAAAGATCCAGCCGGCAATTCGATTTCAGTCTCGAGCAGGCATTTTCGGCCTCAAAACACTTCCTCGTAGCGTCAATTTTGAGAACACATTTAGCTCTTGGGGTTAGCCTTCAATTGACGTAGCCACTACCAAACCTTACGGCTAAATTCCGATGTAAAAGCTCTTTGTTGTTTTCTGCATTAAAATTCGCCTTCTTTTAATCAGCGTAGGAAGTAGGCCATTCGAAAAACCGGAGCAAGCTCAACCGACTTAAGGGCAAAACTCAACGAAGACATAAAAGCACTACAAGTTCGACTCGTAGGCAGGGACGGTGAGCAAGTTGGAATTGTCCCACGGAGTGAAGCCTTAGCAGTGGCTCGACAAGAAGGCTTAGATTTAGTACTCGTCGCACCCGATTCTCGGCCGCCTGTTTGCAAAATCCTAGATTACAGCAAACACATGTTCGACCAGAAGAAGACTAGGAACACTCAGCGCAAGCGTCAGAAGAGTGTTCAGGTCAAGGAAATGAAGTTCCGTCCAGGGACGGATGAAGGGGACTATCGAACCAAATTGAGGTTCATCCAGAATTTTCTTGAGGAGGGTCATAAAGTTAAGATCAGTCTCAGATACAAAGGTCGGGAGATGGATCATCGAGAATTAGGTGAGGAAGTAATGACACGAATAGCGGGGGATCTGGAGGAGAGTGCCAACGTCGATTCGTTTCCTAAATTTGAGGGCCGGCAATTGAGCATGGTGCTATCGCCAAAAAAGAAAAAGAAGTAATTCTTCATCGTCCATTTTTGAACTTTGATACTCGCATCGGACTCTACCTACTACATAGACATTTATGCCTAAGTTAAAAACAAATAAAGCGTCGGTGAAACGATTCCGGAAAACCGCGAATGGTTTTAAGCATCGTCGAACAGGTCGCAACCATCTGCTACTGAATAAGTCAAATCGGCGCAAGCGAGCCTTGCGTGGAATGGTGGGTGTGGCAGACCAAGATGTGGCAAAGGTCAAACGGCTGATGCCATACGATAACTGATAGCTAGTAATAGGAAGAATCATGGCTAGGATCAAGCGGAGTGTAGTTTCTCGCGGACGACGCAAGCGCGTCTTAAAACAAGCGAAGGGTTACTACGGAGCTAGAAGCCGAACGTTTCGCGTTGCTAAACAGGCGGTTATCAAAGCAGGTCAGTACGCGTACCGAGACCGCCGAGTTAAGAAGAGAACATTTAGATCTTTGTGGATTGTGCGAATCAACGCCGCTGCTCGAATTTATGGGTTATCCTATAGCCAGTTAATGCATGGGCTAAAGAAAGCCGAAATCGATATCGATCGAAAAGTGTTGGCTGATCTTGCCATGAATGAGAAGGGTACATTCGAGAATTTGGCTGATAAAGCAAAAATAGCTCTCGCCGCATAACGCGGCAAAGTCACAAGCATTGACGACTGTTCTGCTTAATGCGGTGCTGACAACAGAAAATCCCGACCCGCTTCGTAATTTTTTTTCGTTCTTATGGACCTGACAAATCTATTGCAGGATGCTAGAGAGCGGATACTTGCAGCTGACTCTGAACGCGCAATTGAAGAGGAGAGGGTTTCCCTTCTGGGAAAAAAGGGTTTAGTCTCCGTACAGTCTCGGTCTTTAAGAGACTTACCTAAAGAAGATCGACCGAATGCCGGCGCTGAAATCAATCGTGTAAGACGAGAAATCGAAGATTTACTCGCGCAGCAAAAAAAAGACTTAGACCGTCTCAACCTCGAACGAGAACTTTCTCAAAAAATCGACGTTACCTTACCGGGACGTCGGAGACATCAGGGAGGTCTGCACCCAATCACTCAGACGCTCCATGCAATTGAGAGAATGTTCCGTGCTGCTGGGTATAGTGTAGAGGTTGGACCTGAGATAGAGAGCGACTATTACAACTTCCAAGCCTTGAATATTCCGGAACACCATCCTGCGCGGGACATGCACGATACGTTTTATTTGGAGTCGGGTGAAGTGCTCAGAACGCACACATCTCCTGTTCAGGTGCGTACCATGCAGAACCAGAAACCTCCCATAAGGATCATCTGCCCGGGCAAGGTATTCCGCTTCGATTCCGATCGCACGCATACCCCGATGTTTCACCAGGTTGAAGGACTGGTCGTCGATGAAGGCATTAGCTTTGCTGATTTAAAAGGCACTGTCATCGACTTTGTCCACGCCTTTTTTCAACGCGATATTGAAGTGCGTTTCCGTCCTTCCTACTTTCCATTCACCGAGCCATCCGCTGAAGTCGATATATTGGGCGATGCGGGTTGGAGTGAAGTCATGGGCTGTGGGGTTGTTCATCCCAACGTCCTAGAAATGTCGGGTATAGACTCTAGTAAATACAGCGGTTTTGCATTTGGTTTTGGTGCAGACCGGTTAGCTGCTTTGAAGTATGGTGTCACAGACCTAAGGCAGTTCTTCGAGAACGATCTACGTTTATTACGTCAACTAGCGTAAGCTGATCATGCAGAAAATTAGCGAGAAGTGGTTGCGGGAGTGGATTGACCCGGGCGTTAGTATCAATGAGCTAGCTGAGCACTTAACGAATCTGGGACTGGAAGTCGACGGAGTGACTCGTCAAGTACTTCCCGGAAAGGGTGCGGTCATTGCTGAGGTAACAAGCATAGATTCGCATCCCAACTCCCAAAAACTAACCATCTGTAAAGTGACTGATGGTACGTCGAATTACGATGTAGTTTGTGGAGCTCCAAATGTCACGCCAGGATTACGCACAGCATTGGTCAGGGTCGGTGGAGAGCTTGCCGACGGTACGAAAATTGTCAAGCAAAAGATCGGTGGTTTCGATTCTAACGGCATGTTGTGTAGCAACGTTGAGTTGGGCTATGGCGCGGACTCTGGAAAGATAGTCGAATTTGCACCCGACACAGCTCTCGGCACATCTCTAAGTGAGGTCGTTGATTTTGATGATGTGGTCATCGAAATTGATCTCACACCAAACCGTGGAGATTGTTTTTCGATTCGTGGAGTTGCACGAGAAGTTGCTCTGGTTAATCAATTGAAATTCAATGATTTAGAAGTAAAACCTGTAGAACCAAAGCACTATGATATCGTACCAATCGAGCTGGATGATCCAGTGGGTTGTCCACGTTATCTGGGTAGAGTAATAAAAAGAATTAACCCGCATGCGATCACCCCAGAGTGGATGGTGCAGCGACTCATTAGTTCTGGATTGCGGCCTATAAGCCCGGTCGTCGATGTGACGAACTACGTGATGCTTGAGTTAGGACAGCCTTTACACGCGTTCGATCTTGAGCTAGTCAAGAAAGGTATCAAAGTCCGAAAAGCCGAGGAAGGTGAAACGATCGTGCTTTTGGATGGTCGAGAAGTTGAACTGACTTCAGAAATGCTTCTGATCACAGATGGAATTACACCTGTCGCGGTAGCTGGCGTCATGGGCGGTGAACACAGCGGAATTCAGACAGATACGACGGATATCTTTATTGAATGTGCCTACTTTGACCCTCTCGCTATCACTGGAACAGCAAGGACTTTTGGTATCCAGACGGATGCCTCGACCCGATACGAACGTGGTGTAGATTATGAATTGCAGTACAAAGGCATGGAGCGGGTAACCCAACTGTTACTAGATATCGTCGGCGGTAGTCCTGGCCCGGTGATCGATGCGTTTGAGCCCAAGACTCTTCCTCAGCGACGTCAAGTTGAAATCTCGTTTGAATTGATGGATAGGCTGGTTGGAGAATCCCTTGACCAGGCAGAAGTTACTGGTATCTTTGAGAGACTTGGATTGCAACCTGTTGTGGAAGAGGACAGCTGGAAATGTACCGTACCCAGTCATCGCTTCGATATTTCTATCCCAGAAGATTTAGTTGAAGAAGTAGTGCGCGTGCACGGATACAACGAAATCGGAAGCAAAGTGCCTTCGCAACAATTGAACATCAAGGACGAGCTCGCGCAAATTCATAATCTCCATGACCTCAAACAAGCGATGTCTAGGCTCGGCTACTTCGAGGTGATCACCTACAGCTTCATATCTCGCGAACTCAATGGTATGTTCTTACCGGAGTTGAGCCCGCTGGGCCTTCAGAATCCAATTTCGGAAGATAAAGCAAGCATGCGTAAGTCTTTGATCCCAGGATTACTAGGAGCACTGCAGTACAACCTAGACCGGGTTCAAGAAGATGTGCGATTGTTTGAAAGTGGTATGTGTTTCCGGGATTTGGGTAACCAGGTGGAGCAGGAGACCTACCTTTCAGGCGTACAAGTTGGTTGTAGCCTTCCAGAGAACTGGACTCATATCAAAAACACTCTGGACTTCTTCGACGTAAAAGGCGACATCCAGCAATTTGGCGAGGAGTTAGGTGTACCTCTTAAATTTGCTAAGACGGCAACCACACCTTCACATTTTCACCCTGGACAAACGGCAACTATTTCTGTCGATGGGATAGATATTGGTTTCGTGGGTAGGCTACACCCAACCATCGAGGAGAAAGTCAAGATGGAAGCGGTGTACGCATTTGAAATAGCCGTGAGTGCCCTATTGAAACGTAGGGTTCAGCAATTTGTAAGTTTCTCTCATTTCCCTGCTACTCGTAGAGACATTGCGCTTTTGCTCGATGAGGAAGTCACTGCTGACAATGTTGAGCAGCTAGCGAGGGAAAACTTAGGTTCGCTACTTGAAGATTTCCGTATCTTCGATTTGTATGACGGAGAAGGCATCGAAGAAGGTAAGAAAAGCCTCGCAATTGGACTGACACTTCGAGATTTGAAAAAGACTCTGAAAGAAACTGAGGTGACGGAGGTAGTGGACAATTTAGTCCACGAATTCAGCACTAAACTAGGTGCTGAGAGAAGATGATTTCTTCGATTTTGAGTTTTCCAGCTAAGATCATCTCGTTATCTACTGCTCATTAAGCTATTGTTTTTAAAAAGATTTCTTTAAACTATTTCAAGCCAATACAGCACCTGATCTAAGAAAACCAAGACCCGTGTCTAAAGTAACGAAAGAAACTCTACGCCAAGCAATTTGTGACAAAATTGGGTGCTCTTCTTTGGAGGCATACGAATTCGTGCATAGTTTTTTTGAAGAAGTATCCGTCTGTTTGGAGAAAGGAGAATCTGTCAAAATCGCTGGGTTTGGATCCTTTATCTTGCGTGAGAAGCATTCACGCCCTGGACGCAATCCGCGAACAGGTGAACCAGCAGAAATCAGTGCTAGGACTGTAGTCAGATTTCAGCCGAGTAAGCAAATAAAGAATCAATTGCGTGAATATGGCGAATAAATCTCTACGTGAGCAATTTGTCAAGATTCCAGATAAAACTTATTTCACGATAGGTGAGGTAAGTGACCTGTGTGGGATCACGAGTAGCAAATTAAGAGATTGGGAAATTAAGTTTGAATCACTTCTGACTGTTCAACGACGAGGTACTCGGCGCTACTACACGCAGGAAAATATAAAGAGGATTCGGGAAATTCGCATCCTAATGGAGGAGCGGGGATTTACTATGAAAGGCGTTCTCAATTATTGGTCAGAGGTCGAATCTCAGGAACTTCCTCTAAATAGACCTCTCGTCGCGCTCGAACTCAAAGAAGCACTCTCGGATCTTCGCTCTCTAAAATCAGCCCTCCGTCAAAAGGCCTAATCGCACTCCACACCCAAGTTTTTACTGTGTGCCTTTTACGCAAAATCACACTAATCAATCGGTTAGTGCGCTTGCCGATTCGAATGACAATTTTTTTAGAAAACTCTTAAGGACCTTTGTCGATGGCAAAACCTCTATCAAATTTCGCCACTGAAAACGCACACGCTGACTTATCCGTGTTAGAAGGAGGAGTTGCCATAATCACTGGTAGTGCGTCTGGGATCGGATATTCACTCGCTGAAGAGTCTATTAAGCATGGTTTGAACACAGTAATTGCTGATATCGAAGCAAGCGCGATTGACGTTGCTGTTGCCAAATTAGCACATCTAGCTGAATCAAATAGCGTTGAAGTTATCGGCCATCGCACGGATGTCTCCCTCGAAGAAGACGTACAAAAGCTGAGAGATGTAGTAGCTACCCACTTTGCAGATAAACCGATTTCTTTATTGGCGTGCAACGCTGGTGTGGGTGCGGGTGGCGGCGTGCTAACCGCTCGCGAAATCGATTGGAACTTCGTAATGGGAGTCAATCTCTTTGGAGTAGTGCATTGTCTTAGAACGTTCGTTCCAAGCATGTTGGAACAAGAAGCGCCGGGCGCGGTTATGGCCACCTCTTCCCAGGATGGACTCTGTGCCGCACAAGGAGTTTATGGTGTGTCCAAGCACGCGTGCGTCGCACTAATGGAAGCTCTTCACGGTGAAGTGGCTAATCGACTGTCTGTACATGTTCTCTGTCCGAATGTAGTCGCAACGAATATCATCACCTCCGAACGAAATCGACCAGAGCGGCTCGGTGGCAATCCAACTGCCTATCAGCAAAACAAAGACAAAATCAAGAATCCAGTTGCGGAACGATTCTTGAGCATGGGAATGCCGCCTTCACGATGTGCCACGATGTCGTTTGACGCAATCCAGTCAGGTGTGTTCTATATCTTGGCAGAAGCTGAAGAAGATCCTGGTTACATATACCTAGAAGCTGAAACGCGCATGAACGCCATTTTGAACGGCACTCGGCCTTATAGACCACGTAGCGAATTTATCTCTAGCGTGTTTAATGTTGGCAGTCGTCGGAAGTGAACGTCCATTGTTGGAACTTAATTAGACTTACTTAGTCTGTAGTGAATCCAAATCGGGATGTGGCGCAGTTTGGTAGCGCACATGACTGGGGGTCATGTGGTCGCCGGTTCGAATCCGGCCATCCCGACCACTCCTGGAGAAATTAGCCGACTAGCTGACTAGCTAAAAAAGTAGTCCTCCGGGTCCATCTGCTTACTTTGTTGCCAGAATTCCACTAGGGTCCCAGGCCAATTCTGAGTTACTCTACCGCTCGAATTCTTGTACCAGGCATTGACGTTTGATGCTCCCCACGCCATACCCTTGTTGTCGTGGTCGATTTTCTCGTTGTACACCTTAAACGGATCTGGCTTGCACTCGAGGGCTTTTTGGTTGTTCTTCAATAAGTAGTGCAGACAGTTCATGACATAAAGCATTTCACATTCTGAGAAGAAGATGATGCTGCCATTCACGACGATATTGGTATTCGGTCCGTACAACGTGAAGAAATTTGGATAGTTAGGCAAGGTGATTCCCTGAAACGCTCGAGGATCTTCACCCCAGATTTCTCGTAGTTCTCGTCCGTCCTTCCCGTAAATCTCCATCGGATAGAGGAATTTAACGGCTTGGAATCCAGTCCCATAGATGATCACGTCAAAGTCGTGCTCAGTGCCTTCAGACGTTCGCAATCCGCTCTCTGTGATCTGCTCGATTTCTTCGGAGATCACTTCGACGTTATCGGACTTCAAAGATTGGTACCAGTGCCCGTTATCGATGAGCATGCGTTTGGCGGCGGGAGGATAGGTCGGAGTGAGCTTTTCAACCAGATCTGGGCGATCCTGAAATTGAGCCTCTATGGCAGCACAGAGCATTGTTCGTAGGCCATGATTCGCTTCGCTTACGGTTTCTGATTCGTTCCATTTCTCATCGCATCTGGCCATACTCAGCAACCCTTCACCTGAGGTCCAGAACATATTGAATCGAAACCACTGAGAATAGAAAGGCACGTTATTCAATAGCCAGTGAACTTCGTCGCTGATATATTCGTGATATTGTGGATTGATTGCAACCCAAGGAGGAGTACGTAGGAAAATATTTACGTCTTTCGCTTGCTTAACCACCTCGGGCGTGAATTGAAAAGCAGATGCCCCTGTTCCAATAATGCCTACCTTCTTGCCTTTAAGGTCTATGTTGTGATTCCAACGAGATGAGTGGAACCAAGGACCTTTGTAATCCTCAATGCCTGGAATATCCGGCATTCTCGAGCGATTCAGTTGCCCAACTGCTGTGATAACTGCGTTGGCATCTATGGTCGCTGAGCCCCTTTCGGACTCAACCTTTACAGCCCACGTATTGGTATCGCTGTGGAAATGCATTGATTTGACTTCGGTATTGAACTCAATACTCTCTCTAAGTTTGAACTCATCCGCGACTTCCTGAAAATATGCCAGCAAGGTGTGCCGATCTGAGAAATGTTGTGGCCAGTCGTGTGGCTTGAATGAGTAGGAATACACATGATTGGGACTGTCGACCCTGCACCCGGGATACTGATTTTCGTACCACGTTCCGCCTACTTCGTCGTTCTTTTCGATGATTACAAATGGGATTCCGGCTTCTTTACACCGAATGCCTGCTAGTAATCCCGACATGCCCGCACCTACGATCAGCACTTTGAAATTGCTTCTTTGGGATTCAGGAATCAGATCAAAATTTTCTGTAGGAAAGGTCTCTGAGCCATCAATAGCTAGTTCAGCTAGAGCAAATTCAGCATATTCATCAGACAGCTCAGTCCGAGTTAGGAAGGTTGCCATCTTCAGGACTTCCTGCCGATTTGGCATAAACAGATCTTGTTGGCTGTCTCTGTAGCGAACAAGCGCTTCAAAGGCTAATTCACGAATCTGCTCTTTTTGCTCTTCAGAAATCGACGCATTTGGGTCTCCTCCCATTAATGATGGACTAGGTTGAATATCACCCTCAATCAAGCTGAGATCATGAGTTAAATGTACCAGGGTGTTCAGTAACACCGGAATGTGAGCCTGTTGTAGCGCTGAACGGATTTGCTCGTCACTAGCGTTAAATTGAGCAGAAGAATTGGGCATAAAAATGGTTTCTATAGGAAGAGCAAAAGTAAAATTTAAAAGTGAGAACGATCCAGTTCTCAACACGTGACCAATCTGTAATCAGGTAAAGCGAGTTACGTGGTCCAATCAAGCATATTAATGTTAACCTAGGGGAATTTATGAGCGAATTTGAAGGTAAGGTAGTCATCGTCACGGGCGCAGGAGGCGGCCTTGGCCGGTGTCATGCACTGTCATTCGCCGAACAAGGTGCTCGAGTAGTTGTCAACGATTTAGGCGGTAGCGTGCACGGCGACGGTGAGAGTGACATGGCTGATCAGGTAGTAGATGAAATCAAAGCTGGAGGAGGCGAAGCTGTCGCAAACAAGGCTTCAGTCTCTGACCCTGATGGCGCACGAAGTATCGTCGAAGATGCGGTAAAGGCTTTCGGTACGGTGGATATCCTCGTCAACAATGCAGGCATACTCCGAGACAAGTCGTTTAAGAACATGACTCTCGAGGAATTTGATCTTGTTTTGGATGTTCATCTACGTGGTAGTAGCTACGTCACTAAAGCAGCTTGGCCAATCATGTACGAGAAAAACTGGGGTCGCGTGGTATTTACGAGTTCGACTTCAGGAATTTTTGGAAATTTCGGACAGGCGAATTACGGAGCGGCAAAAATGGCCATGTTGGGATTCATGAATGTATTGGCGATTGAAGGTGCTTCGCACAACATCAGAGTGAACTGTTTAGCTCCTGGCGCAGCAACTCGGATGACGGCAGCAGTGCCTGGGTCTACATTGGACCCTGATAATCCTCCACCACAAATGGACCCGAAACTGGTTACGCCTGCTGTCCTATATATGTGTAGCGAAGACGCGCCATCGGCGACGACGATTCATGCGTCAGGTGGTCGGTTCTCACGTAGTCAGACCTATACCAATACAGGCGTCTCTCTTGGAACAGATGCATCATTTGAGTTACTTGCCGAGAATGCATCGGAATTGCTTGACATGTCGGAAGCGACTCCGTTCGATCCATTGAACCGTCGTCGGCGAGGCTAGCAAAGATAGCTTTTTGTGGGCCCGCTAAGCAACAGGTTCATTCGAGTTTGAGTCAATTGGTGCGGAGATAACAATCCTTCGCACCTTTTTGCTTGTGTTGTTGCAGTACATCTTCAGTAGATCAGATTTGTAAAAATTGCTAGATCCGGTACGAGATCGATTGCTCCTCCGAAGATCACAGCTTGCAACGTTTCACTTTCAATCCCAGCTTTTGGTCTGAGATTCTCATCTACTCTGATTTCGTCCAGAGAATGTGGATCGATCTGGTTTGAGAGGGGCACCTTCATCAGGGTACTTATCGTCTAATCCTGAAAAGTTATTTTGATATTCGAACTAGTAAAATGACTAGTCTAACTAGTCAGGAAACGAGGATGGACTTACGTTATTCAATCTATGACGCAAAAGCGCGTTTTTCAGAAGTGGTCAAGAAAGCATCGGAAGGACATTCTGTGATTATCACGAAGCGAAATATACCGATTGTAGAAATTCGTGCATATGAGGAAAAACCAAATCAGACGTTGGCGGAACACATGAAGGAACTTGAAAGGCTTGGGATAGTGACTCCAAGTGACGGAAAACGTATGAAACGTAATCCGCAAAGAAATCCTAGACCTGAAATACTCGAAACCTTTCTTGCAGAACGTGATTAATGCTATTTGCATACGTAGATACGTCTTTAGTTGTGGCAATGAAGATTGCTGAAACTTTGCCAGACGATGTTGTTGAAGTGGTTTCAAGCATTCCCAACCTTTATTCGTCCTATCTACTTGAAGCAGAAACGAGATCTACGGTTGCCCGGTTTAAGCTGGATTTTCAGAACCATTGGTTGGAAGGTATTAGATGGATTAGTCATCACACATCACTCACTCAAGAATATGAAACAGTTCTTGAAGCAGGGTATCTGAGAGGGGCAGATCTCTGGCATGTCGCAACAGCTCTACATCTATGGAAAAATCCTTCAGAAATCGGTTTTTTTACTCTTGATTTGAAGCAACATGAAGTAGCAAGGAAACTTGGATTTCAAGTATTGCAGTAAGTATTGCTATAGGTCTTGAAAACAACAAGGTCGTCGTTTTTGAATGGGTTCTACTTATGGTTAGCGTCGCTTCTCTGTGCATTAAGCTTCTTAGATTCGTATGTTAATCCAATTAAGATTTTCAAGAATTCGATGCAACAAAACCTGTTCTTCCTGAACTAGATAAATCAGTATGGACCCCTTACGATCTGAAGCAGACCTCATCGTATATTTAGACGTCAAGTCTCCATATGCCTACCTGTCTATTGATCCAACTCGGAAACTGATTCGAGAGTTTGGCATTTCAATCGACTGGCGTCCGTTAACTCTGAATATTCCAAGTTTCTTGGGATCAGCAAAGGCTGATAGTACTGGACAAGTTGTTGAAAGTAATCGCACGCCACGCCAGTGGCAGAGTGTTCGATATGCATATATGGATGTCAAAAGATATGCTCGCCGAAGAGACATATTGCTTTATGGTCCACGCAAAATTTGGGACACATCTTTGGTTCATATGAGTTGGATGTACGTGCAGGAACGCGATCTGGAGAAATTCGACACGTACATTGACGAGATATTTTTGCGATTCTGGAAGCGCGAATTGGATGTGGAAGATGCACAAGTCTTACAAGATGTGATGGATTCAATCCAAATTGATTCTGCAGGATTTGCAGACTATGCGGATGGTAGCGGGAGAGAATCGCATGATGAATTCCAAGGTAAGCTCCATGGTTCTGGTATTTTCGGTGTACCGACCTATGTGATCAACCAGGAGGTATTCTTCGGCAGAGAGCACTTACCGATGGTTAGATGGATCTTGGGGGGAAAGCTCGGGTCACCACCAGATATTGAATATTCCTTGGATTGAATAATGTCTGTTGTCGAACTTGCGATTGACTTTTCCAGTGCAGACTCTTATCTTGCATTTGGACCCACGTTGGACCTCGTGTGTGATATAGATGCTGAATTGTGTTTGCATCCATTCCGCGTCGAATTGACACGAATAGATCATGTTGACGAAAACTCCTCCGTCGAGATGAGACACCAATTCGTTCGAAACTCATATCGAGAGCTAAACGTGGTCAGGTACGCCAGAGTTCAGAAATTACCTCCGCTTCGTACAAACCCATATGAAGATACTTCCACAGCGTTGAAAGGGCTGGCATTAGCGAATAAGAGTGACTCTACACTCGGTGTGCTTTACGCAGAGCGTATATTTCTTAGTTACTGGCACGACTCTAAATTTGATATCGAAGATACGGAGTGTGTTTTGGAGTGTCTTGAAGAGGTCGGAGTCAGTGCTACAAGCAATCAGCTAGCCCAGACCGATTTAACGTTGATTCGAGAGGAACTACAAGGCAAAGGTGTTATCGGTGTACCGATGTACCTAGTAAAAGGAGAGGTTTTCCAGGGTCGTCAGCACTTGCCTTGGATACGAGAGCTACTGACGTAAAGTACGTCTGTGGTATTGGTCCGAACTGAACCTTAAAAGGGTTTATAGACTCTCATAGTTTCATCCCATCGTCGATCGTACAGGAAACGTAGTGCGAGTGCATTGCTAGATTCTGTTCCTATCCGAGTTAAACCTTCAATCGCAACCGCGGAAACGTATCCGTTCTTGTCTCCTAAGGCTTTTTCAAGAATCCGTTCGATCTCGGTCAGATTGTGGTCACCGTTGATTGCGTTTAGAAGCAGAAATACCGCGTTTAAACGAATCTGATCTTCTCCGGTCCAGCCTCTCATTACCTCTGCATCTTGCCAATCTGGATTAGACGAATCGAACAGCGAATCAATGGAATCGAAGGTGTCATTTAATCCCGAACCAATAGCCGCTAGAGCATCTAACGCAGTTCGCACAACCTGCTGTAACGGGTGTTTTATGAACTCAGTCATTTTCGGTACTGCGGACTCTGCCTTCAGACCTAGTTCACCTAGTGCAAATAGCAGGTTCATGATTACCCATGGATCAGATGCTGTTTCAAGTCGATCTAAGATGGGCTGAAGTGCGGATTCACCTAAAGCAATGAGTGCGTAAGTTGCGTCATCCCAAACAATAGCGCGTTCATTCCAGCGTCGCTCAGCTCCGATTACATGATCGCGTGGAACTATTTCACCATTTCTATTTTTAGCTAGCCGACGGTCATGCAAATCCTTTCCGGCCAGGGACTCAATTTGCAGTAATAGATTCTCAATGTTCTCGCTATTGTCTGTATAGATGGCTGCGAGTCGTTTCTCTTGATCAATAACATTGAGATCGTTGAACAAACTTGCTCCATTGGTAGGCTCAAAATCAGTGCCTCGTAGCCAGGACCAGATATAGGTCCAAGCACCCGTGAAGTCTTTTTCGCTGTTCGTGCATTCCGGAACCGACCAAAGGGGTGACCGATGATTCCAGGTAGGTGCGTTTGGCTGGTCTGTACGAACAAAGATGAACTTCAGCATATAGCGTGTTAGATCAGTTCGATTTGGCCAACCTGCATGTACTGTGTCAAAGTGCAATAGAAGAAAAGTACCAGCTTCGATTTTGTCTGCAAGTACTACACCCGATGGTGTTACTGGCTCACTATATAGGTAGCTTCCAGCCTGATATCGTGTAGGTCCCATCAATTCCGGGGTTTCGTGTGGGAAATAGAAGCCAATTAGATACTTTGGTGTGTGGTGGCGAGCTCTAGAGAGTGGTGATTGCGCGTCTTGATGCCAACCAGAGCCGGCCCTAGATCCTTTACCCATCGTCGGTCCACTCTGATCAGCAGCAATCTCAACTGACTTGTCTTCTACGGGTGTACTCGTATGAATCGCACGGTGAGGATGAACGTAGTAATTTGGTCCGAGCAGGCTTACTACTGCGCCATGTATGACTGGGGACCTCAGTACTTCCCACAGTTGAGGCACTCGAGCAACCACATTATTTCCCATATGAAACTCTGTTTCAATCGCCTCTCGAACCTGTGCATCGATAGATGCATGCACAGTGGCTTCAACATCTGGGTGTAGGCTGAGACAACCATCTACGATGAATTGCTGAACCTGATAATCGGTTAGTAGCTTCTGCATAAATCTAAATTTGTTGTTTAATCGCGTGTTCGTAGTTCATATCTAAAGAATTCAAAAGTGCTTCCTTATTCCTCGCGTAGACATCTCCAGCTACGCTTACTAATCGGTTTAAAAACCCTTGTGCACTGGTGCGAATATCCGGATCACCGCTGAGAATCTCTGAGACCAACCCGAACTGGAGCGCTTTATCACCATCCATTTCTTCGCCAAGATAAGCAATCCTGCTCACTAACGAGAGATTTGCAAGTCTAGGTAACTTGAACGACCATCCTTCTGCGGCCCAAAGTGCTCGATCTATTCGAGGATCGCCATAACGGATGTCCTTTGTTGCCAGGCGAAAATCACAGGATAGACTGTAGTCATAGCCTGAGCCAAGTGCTACGCCATGCATGAGGGCGACCGTTGGTTTGGGAAGATTTCGGAGACACTTACATGATTCGAGCAGTATTGCAGGACCCGATCCTATTTCAAGATTGACTTTCCGATCACTAAACGGATCATCGCCTTGGAAAGGTTCAGCACTTAGATCATCTCCCGCCGAAAATCCTCGACCCATTCCAGATAACGCAACTACTCGAACGGAGTCATCAGTCGCCGCACTCTTGAACTCACTGAACAACCGCAAGTGCTGAGCATAGTCAATTGCGTTGAGTTTCGTGGGTCTATTAAGAATTAGATGCCTAACTCCATTTTCATCTTTGACTAATAGGGGAAGTGATTCGTTCATTCGCCAGTGAACCTTGGAGCGCGACGTTCTCGCCACGCTTGGATACCTTCTTGCCTGTCTTTTATGACGTGGGTTTGGCGAATACCGAGACTATGGATCATGGCTGCATCATGGGAGATGTCTAGCTGTGGTAGTACCTGCATCTTGTGCACCTCATATGCTCGAGTAGGCATTTTCGAGATCTCGTCGCACATAGCTTCTATTCGCGATTGCCAATTGCAGTCGGGCACTATCTCGTGCACAAACTGTAAGTTGAGTAGAGCATCAGCATTGAATGAACCACCCATAAGAAGCAGCCTCATGGCCTGTGATAGGCCGATGAGTCTTGGAAGCAGATATGTAATACCAGTTGAGGCAGTCTGACCTAGCGTGATTCGATCGTCTTGAAGGATTGTGGAGTCCGAAGCGACCCTTGTATCACAGAAAGAAGCTAAGTCGATTGAGCTACCTCCGACTTTTTCTCCAAGAAAGGCAGCAGTGGGTTTCATACAGGTCCAAAGTGCATTCAATGCGTCTTGCTGGATTATTGGACCGGCACCATGGTCGCCTTTAGGGATTCGATGAACATATTCGCCAGGAACATCCCCCATATCACCCAGATTGTCACCTTGTGAGTTGATCACCAGCACCAATCCTCGGAGACTAGAAGTGTTCTGTACCTCTTCAGCGGCATCTTTGACCCGAATGTAAGCTGCATAATCCAGAAGGTCCTGTTCGAGAGGGATTTTCAAGACGTTACTGGACAGAGTTGCCTTGGTCATAATCGGTTTGGCTTCAGGTTTGGAATAGGTCACTGACAGGATAAATCAGTCTCGGTTGCATTCTCGCTTAGTTGAACTGAAACATATCTACCGCTATCCTGAACATTTTATCCGAGCATTACGTAAGAAGACGAGCGCTGTATTCGAAATAAGAGGAAGGGGTTGGTCAGGATCTGACATGCTGAGCTGTAGACAGGACCCCAATTATTAATCAGTCATTTGTCACATCTCGTTGCTGATTGACAATACTCTAAGACCACCGCGTATAGGCTCTATGAGCAACCAACTAGGTTTCACTTGGTGAAAGTTGCTTTGACGTCAGTGGCTGTCGGATGAAGAATCTATAAGGACCCGCTCAGTTTCAACGATCAACTCAGCAAGTCTCATCTTTCGCGACCACCACTGAAGTACCTTAATGTCGTTCTAGATTGATTTGGTGGTAGGCGAGTCGACTCTAACGTGTAGAAAGTATCCAGATATTTGGCTTCGCAGGACGCCGATAGAAGTGGAATCCATGATTTCCGTGTCCTGCTCATTGAAAGCGATTTGGATCGATTTGAACCTTTTATTCGAGCGAATAGAGTCTGCTACGTCCCAAAGTTTGACATATTCCAAACTTGATTGTGAGTCTTTGGGAAATTCGCTCTTTTCGTTTTCAAACGGTAATACCAGGGACAGTGAATTATCCGTGATCGCCGGATAAAGATTAGAGTTAAGTAAATTGGCGTTTTTGTGAGCTTCAGCCATCATTCTGAAGCGGATTCTGAAACTCGAATCAGTAGGGTGCCTGCTTCTGTTAATAGTATTTTGATTGATGGTTGCTTCTTCCCAAATGAATTGGTCGACAGTGATTCCACACTCTTCAAGCATCTCTTGAAACGCCTGTTTAATAGCAGACTCGGTTGATATAGTTTCAAAAAAGGCACCATGAACTAAGCAAATTTTGTACAGAGGTGCGGGACGCGCCCTCTTGTTAATCCCAAAAATCAGATAGTAGATCTCACGTTCGGGAACTGCATCGGGATCTTCACCTTTATTCAACATTTGATCGCGTATGTTTTTACTCAATTCTGAGACTTTGTGTGAGGAACGGGGTAAAGTCGAGTTAAAGGAGGAAATACCATATGACTGTGAGGTCTTAATTTCAATGAGTTCTCCTCCAGAAAAGGGTTGTTGATCGCTTAGTCTCAAAACTAGATCTGGGAAACTCCCTTTCGATTTCGCAGCAACCATCGATTCTGGGAACTCGAAATCTTCTAAGTTGGCTGAATACGTAAGGTACCCACGTCTCTTCGCTAATTCGATGAAAAAGTGGTAGATGGAACTTGTAGCCAACGTTAAATCACAAAGTTGCTCACGCTAAGCCAGAAGTGGCACGTTATGTACCATTGATGCGATTTTTCTGACCTTCGTGCAATCCTGTGATTTGCACTAGCGAATCTGTGTGGGTGTAGTCTTTCAAAAACCGATTCACACTGTCTGATGCACGTGGAAAGCTCACACGGTGGGTCATCACTCCAAAATTTTGAGCATCTTTTTCGAGGCAGATTGAGTTTCGTCCTATCTGACTTGATACTACACCAGTCGTCGCCGTCCCGGCGAAAGGATCAAAGATGAGATCGCCTGGACTTGAAGAGCAAAGAATTATCCGGAGCAATAGGGCGATAGGAGATTGTTGGTTATGTGCTCGCGACCCGTTAGGATTACGAAGTGCCTCCTCTCCTGCAAAGTATCCTGAGGTCATCTCGCGTATATCGTCCCACACATCGGTCAACAACATGCCATTTTCGCGTGGTTTGTATCCTGCTGGTAATGGTGGATCGATGCGAAGCTTGTTAAATACTCGTGGTTTGCGGCCGTTCGTAGCGAATACGATGATTTGATGAGATTTACCTAATCGGAAACTACTGGGAACTGCAGAAGTTTTCTTCTTCCATATGATCAAATTTTGATATGTCCAACCTGACTCTCTGAGAACTCTTAGTACTTGCTCACAGTTTTTCTCCCGCTGCATAAAGTAAATTCCCGCACCATCCGACGATTTTTGTCGTGTCAACTGACATATTTCCTTCATCCACAGCCAATAGTCTTCTTCACACATATCATCGTTATGCGAGGTGTAGGCTTTACCTTGATTGAACGGTGGGTCTAAGAATGTCAAGTCAATTGGTTTTGAGTCTTGACCAGGACGTCGTAACCATTCAGTACACTCCGCGTGAATCACGAGACACTGTGCATCTGACTTTTTCTCTTGATTCGATGAGGATTGAGTGGCGTTTTTGCGATAAGAACCAGTTTTCTGTTCGTGGGTCAAACTATCCCCATTAGTATGTGTTCCTTCGTGTTCTAGTATCACGGACGAATCCGCTCCAAAAATGAGCGTTTAATTTACCGAGCTACTCAAAATTCTAAGTTACTTTGTGAATTCACCCGGATTCTTTGTAAATCTGATCAATCAATTCAATCCATGAATTGATTTTGCCTGAGTTTGTTCGGTTCTTGTATTAGGTAAAAGGTAGGAAATAATGGATCACTACGACCTATTTGTGGTCGGTGCTGGGTCAGGTGGCGTTCGTGCTGCTCGAATGTCTGCTTCTTTTGGTGCTAAAGTCGGTATCGCTGAAGAAAGATATCTAGGTGGAACGTGCGTTAACGTCGGTTGCGTACCCAAAAAACTCTTCGTCTACGGAAGTCATTTTCATGAAGATTTCGAAGACTCAAAGAACTATGGTTGGTCTGCACAATCACCGAAGTTTGATTGGCGCACACTGAGGCAGAACAAGGACACTGAGATCTCTCGATTGAATGACATATATCGAGACTTGCTCGTCCAGCCTGGTGTAGACATTTATGAATCCCACGCAAAGCTTGTAGATTCACATACGATTGAAGTAGGCGGCACTAAAGTCACATCCGACAAAATCCTTATTGCCACAGGGTCATGGCCAACGATTCCTGCCGTGCCAGGGCGCGAATTGGTTGTTGACTCTAACGACATGTTTTACCTAGAAGATCTACCGCGTCATGCTGTTGTAGTGGGTGGAGGTTATATTGCCGTTGAGTTTGCAGGTATATTGGCTGGATTAGGAGTCGATACGACGCTACTCTATCGAGGTGGATTGTTCCTGAGAGGATTTGATCGACGAATTGCGAAGTTTGTCGCAGAACAGATGGTGAATAAAGGAATCGATATCCGTTTCGACGTGAATGTAGAGAGAATTCGAGAACAAGGAGCTACGAAAGTCTTATCTTTGACGGATGGCAGTGAACTGTCTGCCGAACTCGTACTCTATGCCACTGGTCGGGCTCCGCATACAGCAGAACTAGGTTTACAAGAAGCTGGTGTTACCTTAAAGGAATCGGGGGCTATTCAAGTCAACGATGACTATCAGTCGAGCGAACCTCACATATTCGCGTTGGGAGATGTCATAGACCGAGAGCAGTTAACTCCAGTGGCCATTGCTGAAGGCATGAGCTTCGCCTGTAGTCAATTTCAAGGTACGCACAGACCTGTGAATTACCATCTTATTCCAACCGCAATTTTCTGTCAACCAAACATCGGTACAGTGGGACCAACGGAGGAAGAAGCGCAAGACATCTACGATAACTTGCAGGTCTACGAGTCAAGCTTCCGTCCAATGAAACACACGATCAGTCTTCGACATGAACGCTCGATGATGAAGTTGCTGGTCGACGGCGATTCCGATAGAGTCATAGCGGCACACATGGTTGGTCCAGAAGCTGGAGAGATTATCCAAGGATTGGCGGTCGCAATCACTGCTAAGGCGACCAAGGCAGATTTTGATCAGACGATCGGAATACACCCTACGGCAGCAGAAGAATTTGTGACTATGCGGGAGAAAGTGCGCTAGCTTCCAGTCAATCTGTCAACTGAGCGACGTGACAACGTACTCTAAATCCTCAGATTTACACTTTGCTATATTCATTTCGTCGATTTCCTTGTCGTAGTTTGTGTGAATATCCTCTTCACACTTTTTCGTTTGTAAGCCGCTATTTTTCCATCAATAACTCCATGTTCTAAGAATGTCGATTAAGAATTTACTGATCGCTAATCGAGGCGAGATCGCGCTTCGAATCCACCGTACAGCTAGAGAGATGGGTATTCACACGGTGGGTATCTATCCTGAGGACGACAAAGAGTCTCTTCATGTACAGATGCTCGACGAAGCCGTTATTCTTGAAGGTACAGGTGCATCAGCGTACCTAGGCATTGAACAAATCATTGAAGTAGCCCAGCAATCTGGCTGTGAAGCGATTCACCCGGGATATGGATTTCTGTCTGAAAACGCTGAGTTTGCTCAGGCATGTGTAGACAACGGAATCATATTCGTTGGACCTAGTCCCAATTCATTGATTCTGTTTGGGGACAAACTGTCGGCACGAAATCTTGCAAACCAAAACAGCATTCCAGTTTTGCCCGCGACTGAAGTCCTGTCGGATTGGCAGGTTGCAGCTGACTTTTTCGATCAAGTGCAACCTCAAAACACAATCATCTTGAAAGCGGTATCGGGTGGTGGTGGACGCGGTATGCGTCTCATCGAATCTCGAGAGGAAATACAGTCAGCCTTGGAACGAGGCATGACAGAGGCAGAATCTTCGTTCGGATCAGGTGACTTGTATGCGGAGTTGTACCTGCAGAATGCACTGCACATCGAAATACAGGTTGTTTGCGATCAGCATAGCGGTGTAAGTCATCTTGGTGAACGAGATTGCAGTATTCAGCGACGTCATCAGAAGGTAGTGGAAGTCGCACCCTCTCCTCAATTGCCTCAAGCGTTGAAGGAGAGAATTTTCGAAGCCGCGACCAAATTAGCTACGGTTGCGAACTATGACAATATCGGGACGTTTGAATTCCTTGTGGACGGATCGGAACTGTCAGAAGAGTCGCCGTTTTACTTCATGGAAGCCAATCCCCGATTACAAGTGGAACATACCGTTACAGAGGAAGTAACTGGCGTCGATCTGGTCCGGACGCAATTGGAGATTGCCTCAGGTGCAAATCTTGCTGACTTGGGCCTTTCGCTAGAGGATACTCCAAAACCACGGGGTTACTCTATTCAGCTTCGGATCAACATGGAAAAATTGCAGGTTGATGGTGTAGCTCTTCCGAGGTTTGGATTGATCGACTGTTTTCGGCCTTCGCAAGGACCAGGTGTACGGGTCGACACGTTTGGTTATGAAGGTTATAGGACGAGCACCTTGTACGACTCACTGCTTGCAAAACTGATTGTGACTAGCGGTAGTTCAAGCTTCTCGGAGACGGTCACTCGCGCAAATCGCGCGTTGGGTGAATTTGTCATTGACGGAGTAGAGACAAATCTCAATGTTCTAATGAATATCCTGGCCGACCCTGAAATCGCCTCTGGTCGCATGAGAACTAGGTTCATAGATGAAAATCTACAGACTCTCACAAAGGAACGAGAAACAGCAGTTTTTGCAAAGAGAGGTGAATCTTCTACAGTTGAGCTCGCTGGTGCGAAGCTTGACACCGCTGATCCATTAGCAGTATTAAGAGAGGGTCGACAACAACGAGAAGAGCAACGCGCAAGAGCTGCAAAACAGCGGACTTTTGACGAAGGTTATTTTCCAGTTCGTGCCACGATGCAGGCGACTATCCAGAGTCTTGAAATCGATCTAGGTTCTGAAGTCGTTGAAACGCAAGAAATCATCGTGCTGAGTGCCATGAAAATGGAACATGTAGTGTTTGCTCCAGCGAGTGGTGTGGTCTCAGAAATCAATATCAAAGAAGGCGATACAGTGCTGGAAGATACGGTGCTACTGGTCGTCAAGGAACAGGAAGTTGCCAAGAGTCGTCAAGAAGGTGAGGTCGAGTTGGATCTGGATACTCCAAGACCTGATCTAGCAGAAGTCATTCGTCGTAGATCTCTTACGACAGATGAATCCCGAATTCGACAGACAACAAAACGGCATGGCCAAGCAGGTCGCACAGCTCGTGAAAATATCTACGACTTGGCCGATGATGGTTCATTCGTGCAATGGGGTTCACTAGCGGTTGGACAAGGCTTGCACGGAACTGTGGACGAGCTTCTTGATTACGCACCTTCAGATGGCTTGGTTATGGGTTTTGGGCACGTCAATGGGCACGAATTCCGAGAAGAGAAGTCCCGGTGTGTACTGATGTCTTACGACTATTCGGTACTTGCTGGTTCGCAAGGCGGAATGAATCACAAGATGATGGACCGCATGTTCCAGACGGCAGCAAAGATCAACTCCCCATTGGTACTCTTTACCGAAGGTGGCGGAGGTAGAGCAGGTGGAGGAAGCCGAAATGCGCGTCCTGGTCGTGGAGGCTCACCGGTAATTTCAGGAGGAGGGGGATTAAACACGCCGTCTTGGGCACTGCTCAGCAATCTCAGCGGTCGAGTACCAGTCGTTGGCGTGAATGCTGGGTTCTGTTTTGCTGGCAATGCTGTACTGCTCGGATGTTGTGACGTGATCATTGCAACTGAAAACTCGAGCATTGGTATCGGCGGTCCAGCCATGATTGAAGGAGGCGGTCTTGGCGTTTATAGTCCAGAGGAAGTTGGCCCTATGTCGGTGCAAGTCCAAAATGGTGTCGTGGACATTGCCGTGAAGGACGAAGAGGAAGCAGTCGAAGTAACCAAACGATACCTGTCTTACTTTCAAGGCCCTCTAGTGAGTTGGGAAGCTCCGGACCAGCGTTTACTGCGACACGTTATTCCGGAAAATCGACTTCGAGTTTATGACATCCGGGAGCTGCTCAATATCCTCGCCGATAGGGATTCTGTCCTCGAACTTCGTCCTCAATTTGGTACCGCGATGATCACTTCGTTCCTACGGATTGAAGGTAAGCCCATGGGTGTGATAGCAAACAATCCAGCTGTGATTTCAGGCGCGATTGATAGCGATGCCGCAGATAAGGCGGCACGATTCATGAAGCTGTGTGATGCATTTCAAATACCGATACTGTTGCTCTGTGACTGCCCCGGAATCATGGTAGGTCCGGAGGACGAGAAAACCGCTATCGTCCGTCATGCAGCGCGCATGTTCGTGATCGGTGCCAATATCAAGGTTCCCACCTACATGGTCATTCTTCGTAAGGCATATGGACTAGGTGCCCAAGCTATGGGTGGAGGAAATCATCGATTGCCAGTATTTGTCGTTGCTTGGCCCACAAGTGAATTTGGTGGTATGGGGTTAGAGGGCCAGGTAAAGCTGGGACAACGAGCAAGACTCGAAGCAATTGAGGACCTAAAGGAACGTCAGGCCGCCTATGAGAGGATGGTTGAAAATGCCTATAACCGCGGAAAAGGCTTAAACGCCGGTCATGTGTTTGAAGTGGATGACGTGATTGATCCGGCAGACACAAGAAGGTGGATCATTGCCGGCATGAAAGCCAATGAACCGGTCGATGAGGGACCCCAAGTTAGGGTTCCATTGATCGACACTTGGTAACAAACTGTACGATCATGGGTAGGATGCCAGCGGTTGTTTCATGGCTAATACTTGAAATTTGTGTAGCCGCGCCAAAAATTTAGGTTCAGTTGCTTGTCGATACTCAACTGGTTGCAGATGCCTCGATACGATTGGAGACGCGACGTTTGTAAGTAAGGCTTCGCCAGAGCCACTCTACCGGACCGTATTTGAAGTGTTTTAGCCAGTACTGACTGAAGAAAATCTGGAATACCCAGATTACTACAACGACGTAATAGAACTCGTGGAATCGAAGTTCACCATACAGCCCGAAAAATACAAAAATGATCAAACACAAAACGGACTGTGTGAGGTAATTTGTAAGGGCCATCTTTCCAACCGCAGACAGTGCCCTTCGGAGCGTGGAGAGTACGTTGTATTTGCAAATCAACATAAAGAGCCCTATATATCCGAATGCAGTGCTAATCCTGCCGATTTGATAAGTCCAGGCTAAGTAGGTTGGGTGATAGTCTTTCGCCATTGAGTCAAGCATTTCGTAGGTATTCACCGAAATTCCAACTCCAAACCCGATGATCAGCATCGTCCAGTAGGTTTTGAAGCTACATTCAGCACTGAAAACGCCTAGTTTGAATAAAGCCATTCCCAACAGCATCATGCCCATGGCATCCCAGAGCAACATATACAAGGTATCTTGGACCTGAATCTCCACTGCCAGAGGCAAGTTGGAAAGCCATGCCGATGTATAGCTGTCACTACGACTCTCTATTAATTCAGCGCGTTCTTCTGCCGTAAAACTCAAATTCAGATCATCCATGACCTCTACCGCAATTTCTTCGTTTGCGCTCAGCTTTTCTCCTGCTAAAACCTTTTCTTGTGCAATCGTCGCAGTTTCGCGAAATTCATCAACGAAGACTGAAATTCCTGCGAAAAGTGCTGATAACAGTAGCAACACTGTAGTGCCGATGATCAAGAGTTTTTTAGGTGTGCTATTTCGCAAAAAGTAAAGGAATAATCCCAATAGCCCATAGAGCAAAAGGATGTCGCCAAACCACAAGAAAAGTAATATGTCTACAAGTCCAAAGCCAATCAAAATCCATGTGCGACGATAATAGATGGCTCTGGCTTCCGCGAGTCGGTCACCGCTTGCCAATCGCGATGTCAATAGCACGATGCTAGCTCCAAACAGCATAGAGAACATTGCTCGTTGAGAACCTTCAAATCCAATCCACGATATAAAGAAAGCCGCAACGTCTGCTCCTGCATAAGTCTCAAACAACGTTGGATTGAACGACATATCCATGGGCTGAGCGAAGGCCCAGATGTTGATCACAAGAATTCCGAGCAGTGCCCAACCTCGAATTACATCGATTGATTCGATCCGTGAATTTGGATCAAGTGGCTGATCTTGAATCAAGAGAGTTACCTCTTATGTGGTTGACGGATTGGCAGTATTTTGAACTGTCGCAACTAACGATTTGATTAGGGAAATTTTTTGGACGAAACACCCATGTGTGACAAAAGCTCTCTTTTTGTTGCGAGGGATGGCTAGAAAAATGCTTGGATTCGAAAATTACCAAAATTAAAGGTGTATTGACTATCCCATAGACGAGGACGCATATGTTTGCGATTCCCATTGTAGGTTGGCTGATAGGTTTCTTATTTGCCATTTTTCTTTCTATTCCATTCTGGCTAGTGTGGACTGTTGGCGGTATTGGCATGACATTCTTCTCCTGGTTACCCGAAGCATTTCATGCTCCTGGCTTCTGGTCGATTGTTGGTTTATTTGTCTGTCTTGAAATTATTCGGTCTATTCTGATTCCTCGTCCTTGGAAAGATTCTGACGACTAATGTTTGTGCTAAGACCCTTTTGCGCCTTCGGTAATCAATGTGTGCCGGTGCGATAAGATTAGCATCACCTAGGTAATCCAACTCTGTCAGGGAGTTCCAGATTTAGATTGCTCTGCTAAAAAGGAGAGATATGTTCGGTATTGACCAAATTAAACAAATCCTCGATTTAATCGACGGATTCTTAGGCGGCGCACTGTGGTTCCCATTTTTGTTGCTTGGAGTTGGAATCTTCTTCACTATCTACCTTGGCGTACCACAGGTCCGGTTTTTTGGTCGTGCCTGGCGAATATTCCTCGGCAAAGAGGATAGCGGAACCGCTCCTGGCGATACCAGTCACTTCCAAGCGCTCTCTACAGCACTTTCCGGCACGGTCGGTACAGGAAATGTCGCAGGCGTAGCCTTTGCATTGTTCATTGGTGGTCCTGCTGCGTTGCTGTGGATGTGGGTGACAGCATTTCTAGGGATGACTACAAAATTTGTGGAAGTTACTCTAGCTCACAAATATCGAGAGCAGGATGAGCACGGTGAGATGAATGGCGGCGCTTGGTATTTCCTCGAAAAACGACTGAATATGAAGTGGCTGGCCGTGATTTTTGCTGTCGCAACTGTCATCTGCGTGTTTGGCACGGGTAACCTGCCGCAGAGCAATAGTATGGCAAGTGGCATGGAGTCATCGTTTGGCATTCCAGGGTGGGTTACAAGTGGACTTATGGCTTTATTGCTCGCATTGGTCATAATCGGCGGGATCAAGCGCATTGCTCAAGTAACTTCGATCTTGGTACCCTTCATGGCGTTTCTCTATGGCATCGGAGCGGTCGTTGTTCTGATCCAGAATTACTCAACGATTCCAGAAGCATTTGGCATGATCTTTGCTTCGGCATTTTCAGGAAGTGCTGCAGTCGGTGGATTTCTAGGTGCGGGCTTTGCCTATGCCTTCACGAAAGGTGTAGGACGTGGGCTGTTTTCGAACGAAGCAGGGCAGGGGTCCGCTCCCATCGCACATGCGAGTGCAAAAGCAGATCATCCAATTCCAGAAGGCCTTGTTTCTCTACTGGAACCTTTTATCGACACTCTCTGCATATGTACTCTCACCGGTCTAGTCATACTGTCCACTGGTGTTTGGATGGATAAATTCGATCAATCATTTGTTCACGGGGACATGGAAATTGTGGCTGGTGTATACAACGAATCGAGTGCCGAAGACACAATGCAACTTGCAGAGCATCTCAATGAGTTCTCAGGTCCAGAAAACGATGAAGTGGATGTCTTCTCGGGCGAGCTTCGTGTAGAAAACGGAAATATTGTGTCAACAACACCAATTACGATCCTGCATAGTCGATCCATCGCAGAAGATGTACAGATCAACTTGGCGGGTGAACCTTTCACAGGTGTGCTCAATGTGACCGACGGTGCAGTCGACTCAGATTTCGAATTTACTGGGAAGTCCTTACTGCACTCAGTGCCGCTTACCCAGGAAGCCTTCAGAACCAGCATTCTGGGTGACGTAGGAGCTGATCTCGTGGCAATTGGATTATTGTTGTTCGCGTTCTCTACGGCAATTGCTTGGAGTTATTACGGGGACCGTGCAATCACCTATCTTTTCGGTACAAAATTGGTATTGCCGTATCGGATCATCTATTGCATTGTGTTCTTTTCGGCGGCGTTCATCGATACATCGGTTGTGTGGAAGTTAGCAGCCATATTCATTGTGCTGATGGCTGTACCGAATTTACTTGGCATTACTTTGCTCGCCAAGGAAATGAAAGCGACACTCAAAGATTTTGGTGAAAAATCTGAGTGACGAGAAGCTGACATGGTGGATGCTCCTTGAGCGATATTCTCTGGACCTGGGAAGACCTGTGTAAAGGACTTGGTAAACCTGAGACAAAGGGGCCAAATGTCACTGGAATCACTGTAGATTCACGGAAAGTCAAGTCTGGCGATCTGTTTATTGCTCTATCTGGCGCACCTCGTCCAGAGTTCAATATCTTTGACCAGAGTCCTCGCAATGGACACGATTTTGTCGAAGCTGCAGTGGAAAATGGTGCCGTTGGTGCGCTAGTAAGCGAACCAGTGGAAGAATCCATACCACATATCCTGGTAGAGGATTCGTTGGATGCCTTGTGGCGTCTAGCGCGTTATCGAAGAAAGCAGATCAATTATCCAGTCATTGCTGTGACAGGTAGTAGCGGCAAAACCACTTTCAAGGAAATGCTCAACCAAATTCTTAACGGTAGTGCTGCCGAAGGGAGTTTCAATAATCACCTAGGTGTACCTCTCAGTATCGTAAGGGCCAGCACCTCAGCACCAAGTGTGGTGTTGGAGATCGGTACCAATCATCCCGGCGAAATCGAAAAATTAGCTTCGCTGGCTACACCAGACATTGCAGTTTGCTTAAACGTTCAGGAAGCACATATCGGCAATTTTGGCAGTCGTCAGAATCTATTACAAGAGAAACTCTCGATATTCAACGGACTTGGGATTGCCGGGATAGCTGTCGTTCCGTCTGATTTAAAAGAAGACGCTGTACGTGTGATCTCAGAGAATCACAGATTAGTGACATTCGGACAAGGTCCTAGCGATGATGTTACCTACTCCGTAATTGAAGATGACCTTGTGGAAATAAGTACCAGCCAAGGAGTAATAAGATCTGCTGTCCCTGGCGGTGGATCTCATCGTGCACAAACTTTGGCAGCGGTAGCCGCTGTAGTTCAGGGATTAGATCTCCCGCTAACGCGACTTAAGGATACCGAATTTGACTTACCTGCAGGGCGCGGGCAACAGTTCAAACTAGGCAGCACTATTCTCATTGACGATAGCTATAACGCCAACCCATCCAGCATGCAGGCCAGTCTGTTGCAGTTTCGACAATCGCGTTTCAAGAGAAAACTTGCGATATTAGGAGATATGAACGAGTTGGGAGATGATTCCGAGACCTACCACAGAGAATTGGTCAACCAGGTGGAGGGGATAGATGCGGTTGTCACCGTCGGATCCAAGATTGCGATCCTAAAGGATCTGTTACCTTCTCATGTGGCACATTTTGACATTGTGGATTCTGCTTGTGTGGATTGGTGCAATAGCCACGCTGAAGAGTACCAAGCCATCTTGGTAAAAGGTTCAAACACGGTTTTTTGGACGAGCAACTTCTGTCAAAAGTTAAGAGTCCGCTTTTCTGGCAAGCGCGAGACAGAGCCAGCGCAACACTACAATTGACTTCCCATTATTACCTCTCCTAATTGGGATTGAGTATTCGCTCCCATGATCATTGACCGTCTTGGTCGCCAGTTCAAAAATCTACGGGTTAGCCTGACTTCGGCTTGTAATTACGCTTGCACGTATTGTGTGCCCGATGGTAAGAAACTCCAACCCCTTTCGCATGAACTTAACGGTGAAGAGTTGTTTCATGCAGTCCGCTTGGTTGTGGAAGGTGCAGGTGTAAATCGGCTACGCATTACCGGAGGTGAACCACTGCTCTCGAAGAAATTCGAGGAGTTTCTGCGCGGTGTCATGTCCCTAGGTCTCGACGATGTTGGTATCACCACGAATGGACAGTTGCTTCCGCGATACATGCCAGTGATACGAGAGACGGGACTCAAGCGAATTAACATCAGCTTGGATACTCTGGATGCCTCGAAGTTTCGGTCCATTGCAAGAAGTGGGGACCTGGCAACAGTCCAAAAAGGAATCGAAATGAGTCTCGATGCTGGGATGCGGGTCAAGATCAACACGGTACCCGTTCGGTCGGGTAATGAGAATCAGATTCTTCCATTACTTGACTACAGTCTGGACCGACAGATTGAGCTTCGTTACATCGAACTCATGAATATGGGGCACTTGAAGTACAGCAATCTCTATGCTCAGGAATACATAGGCATGAAAGAGATACTCTCAATTATTCAAGAAAAGTACGAAATACGTCCTGCTAACGCACCGGTCGATTCGACATCGATTCGTTATGAGATTCCGGGACGAGGTTTCTTTGGAATCATCGCCAATGAATCTGAGCCATTCTGTCGCACATGTTCTCGGCTTCGTATATCGTCAAACGGTGATCTGTATGGTTGTCTTTCGAATTAAAGCCACTATGCTCTTCGTCCATTGCTTGCACTTCCTCTTGATTTAGCTTTGCAAAAACTCCAACCCATCCTTCGTAACGCAATGGCAGATAAACAGTCTGTTGCGTTTACAGGAGAAACTACCGTCATGAAATTTATCGGTGGTTGAGTTTTGGTGTCAGCCTACCAAGGACTCATTGAGCTACTAAAGTCTCAAAAATATCCGCCAGTTCACACTTGGAATCCGCAAAGAGAAGGCGTTATCGACATCCGGATTCAGGCGGATGGAACTTGGTTCCATGACGGTAGAGAAATTACCCGAAAAGGAATCGCCAAAGTGTTTTCCTCGATACTCAGACGTGAAGGCACTAGTTTTTATCTAGTCACGCCCGTGGAAAAACTATGTATAGAAGTAGAGGACGCTCCGTTCATCGCAACGGACTTTGAGGTCCAAGGCGATGGACCTGAACAGAACATTCTGTTTAAAACAAATATGGATGATGTGGTAATGCTGGGACGCGATTATCCACATACGATGAATCAGGTCGCTACCGAATTC
>MPMU01000126.1 GCA_002238665.1 Gammaproteobacteria bacterium bin55 | reverse complement strand
ACGCACTATTCTTCCAGGAAAATCTTGAAACCATTTCTTTGCGAAACCTTGTTGAATTTGTCAACAATGATTTTCTCAACATCGAGTTCCAGGTGAGACGCTACCAGAAATGCGTAAGTGATCGTGTCCGCTACTTCATCAGCGACTGCTTGCTCTAATTCCTCTTGCGTCTCGCCCTTGTTGCCTTCGATTCCGTCATGAAATCGTTGTAGTTTTTTAGAAGCATTGCAAAGCTCACCCGCCTCGCCTGCTGTCGCGTTCGTCCAGTCGACTAAGCCCCACGGTCGCACCCCATCGTGGTGCCAGAGTTTAGCTCGCTCGGCATTGACTGCTTGAAATTCTTTAAAGGTCATCATTAGTCAATTCCCTCCGTGTTGGTGTAGTCAATATCTTCTAGGTCTGATGCTATTTCGGCGGCTCTTACCTCTTCCACGTGTCTACCAGCGCCAAACTTGTCAAATGCGTCTTGCCGTTCCTTTTGAAGTTCATCGCATCTCTTGCGTAGTTGTCTGAACAGTGTCTCGCTCACTCTCACTCCGCCAGTGCAACCCGTCCATCCGTGCTCTCTACGAAGTATGCCGAGCATATCGGGATCGTACACCCATACTTCCTTCGGTCCAGCGCCCCAAACCACTCTGTTATCGTCGTCATCCATTACAACCCCTCGTAGTTTCTTCAATCTTTGAATTGAGTCGTTTAGTGCCTCTCCGACTTTCTGAACTGCAGGTCCGCTAATGACAAATCCGTTATATCGGTTCAGTGCGTGTTCTAGGCTCTCTTGGATGTTAGCCAGTTCAGTCATGGTGTTATCTTTGTTGCTCATAGCCAGCTCCATTCTGATTCTTCTAGGTGTTTTGAAAAGTCCCTATCTTTGTCAGGTACTCCTACAATCAAGTCCTTTTGGACGTTCTCTATTCTCTCCGTTGTAATACGCACGTCTACCCATTCATACCTAAGTAGTGCGTGTTCGATATTGTCCAGTGCATCCTGTAGTCCGTAGTACCAGTTTGGTCCATCTCGATTGGACGATACCACGTAGCAGTGTGGTTTAAGTTTCATTGTCATCCTCTTTGCTTAATCATTTCGCTGGTCCATGAATTCCACCATTTGACTGAGATTGGTAAAACTATGTGATGTAAATAGGAGCCAGTTAGTTCCTGTCCACCTATGCACCCACACGTTACCCCCTGTCATCGCCTGATGTTCGTCCGACTCTTTGAGACGTTCATCCAGCCAAATCAACGATTCGTTGCGATCCAGGTTGTCATGCGGTTCCAGAATTGAGTAGCCACCGTGAGGGTGCTCGTGACTTGGATAACGTAACTTAATCGTATAAAGCATTTTCAGACTGTCGCTAGGCAGTAAATTGAGGTCTGGATGGTTCCATTCCTGTATTTTGGTCATTGTGAGACTCCGTTCTCTCTTTTCCCAGTGTACATATCTATCTCTACCCAGTCTTCGTTGTCTAACTTCCAAAGTTTCACGTCGATCCCATCAAACTGTGATCCAAGAATTCTGTATAGTGTCCGTGCATGAGCCATAGCAACTGCTAGGTCGTTGATCTTGTACGACTCGCACGGTAATTCCGGCATTGTGACCAGACTTATATGAAGACATACTTTGTAGTATGTGCCGCTCATTGTGGTTTCCTTTGAAGTTTGCGGATCTCGTTAAGTTTAGTAAGGCGCTCTATGGTTTCCTGGAGTTTTTGTTCTTTTTTTCGTGCTCTATAGGCCTTGTTTTGTGCTTTGAGTTTTTCTTTATTTCTGGCTTGATAGCGTTTTCGGTATGCCAGGATTTTTTCTTGGTTCTGAGGGTTGGCTCTGTACTGACGTGCGTATGCGATTATTTTGTCGCGATTTTTCGCACGGTATTCTTTTTGGTACTGTAAGTCTTTTTTGAGTTGTTCTTTATTTTTGGTCATATTAGTGGTCAAAAAGTGCCCCAGGGTCTTTGCCTATACAGGTTGGCGAGAACATGATCTGGTCGAGATTTTTACCGGTCATGGACTGCGTCTCTACGGTCCAACCTGGTGGCACGTCAAAATCGCCTTCATGTGAGGCGTAGGCTATACGGAATTGGTCGCCATGTTTGACGCACCACTGATAGGACTCGTGTGCTATGGTGTTGCTTAGCTTGCTTGCGTCGGTGTGATAGAGAGAGGCTGTGCGCTGGTCTAGGATATATGGCGGATCGACGAATATGCAGACTTTGTCTCGGTGTTGCGTTCCGATCATTGAGTTTGTGAGTGCTGACTCCCATGAACGATTAAGGACGATGACCTTAAACAGTCTTTCTGCGAGTTGTTGCATCGTATTGAGGACGAATTCGTAGTGGTCGTTGGTATGAGTGGTCTGTGAATTGACTCCTCTACCGCCGCCGCTTGAACGCACATAAGGGATTTGGTCTGATTGTCGCTGGGCGTTGACGCCCCGACCTGCGCCGCTAAGCTGTACGGAAGGACGCTGGTCTCTCACGTTTCTTTGTGCGTTGACGCCCCGCCCACCTCCATCTTTCACATACGGAATTTTGTCTTTATGAGTGCGCTGTGCGTTCAATCCCTGCCCCTGACCATGATTGCCCACGAATGGAATTAGGTTATGTTGCGAACTTCCTCCATAGTCGCAGAAATTGCCACCGATCCAGTTGCTCATGCCCCAGCACCACCAACCCGCGGCTTTGCAGTCGTAGTAGTCTGGGTCGGTTTCAAACTTAGCGTGGTTCTCAGTGAAGTATTGGATGAGCCAGCGATGTCGAGCGGTTAAATCCTGATGTATGGTGGGGTTGGTTGCATAGCTGGCGACCTGCTCGGGATCGGCTTTGACGGCTCGCCAGAAATTGCATACGGCGCTATGGGTATCGCAAACGATCTCGCGCTTGGCGGGTTTAGGGTTTCCGAGTAAAACGGCTAGTGATCCTGCGAATGGTTCTATGTAGGTGTGAGCTTCTCCGAATCTTTCCCAGACTTTATCGTTCCACCTCTTTTTACCGCCGAAGTAGGGGAATGGTGCATTTAACTTTGGCATGGATATATCAGTATTGCAATGGGTTAATCTGGGCCGCTACTAAGGACTGTAAGACCTGTTGAAGTACGATTTTAGCGCCGAGTGGCGGGACTGCCTCGCCGATCTGTTTTTTGACTCTGGTTGTTCCGCCGGTAAACACATAGTCGTCCGGGAAGGTTTGAAGGCGTGCATATTCTCGATTGGTGAGCGCTCTGTCATGGCACGGATGATATAGGTGAGATCGAGCTGCGGTGATTGTCCAGGATGGTTGCTCTGCAATGAGACGTCTATCGTATACGGCTATAGAGGATTTTAGATGTGGCTTGTCTTTGAGTCCGATTGAATCGCCTTGTTTAAGGGAGGAGATTCGCTTTATGAATTCTGGCGTGTGTTTTACGTTCTCATTGTTTGGAAGATCACCAGGAAGGTTTTCAAAGGTGGTTTTGACGTTGACGGTCTTGCGATTGAAGTTTTGAAACAGTCCGTCCACTTCCAGGTGTCTAAAGTCTATGTTGAGGTCTTTCCTGGTGCCTACGATCATGAATCGTTTTCGCTTCTGCGGGACTCCGTACAGTGAGAAGTCATAGAGTTTTGGCTTGACGATGTAGCCTCTACCTGCGGTGCTCAATTCTCTGATGAATTTTTGATAGAAGGATTGATCGATTGCGATGCCTCGGGTGTTTTCAGCGAGGAAGAAACTGGGTTGGTGTATGTGCAGTGCCTGGACTCCGTACTTGTAGAGGTCTCCGTAAAGCGGATCGTCGAAAAGCCTCATGTGTCCCATGTATGAAAAGCTGTTGCATGGAAATCCGAAGCAGAGTCCGTCAATAGGTGGCAAAGAGTTCAGGTCGAGTTCTCGAATGTCTGATAGGATGGTTTTATCAGCGAGGTCTGGTAGATTGTGCTCGATTGTTTTGAGCGCGTAAGGGTCGTTATCCGTCAACCAGGCGGATTCGTAGGCATAGTCTTTGTATTGACATTCTCTTGCTCCCAAGGTTATTCCGCCTGCGCCACAAAAGAGTTCGCCAAGCATGAATTTCACGAATTTTTCCTTTTGTTTTGGCGATTGTTTTACTAGAATTACTAATGTTAATCATAGAAAACGAAGGTTCCATTATGGAGTTGAAAATCTTGACGCAGTACCAGGTCACGATGAGCGGTGCAGAGTACGAACTTATCGAGAAGCAGATGAGGAAGACTGCCGGTAATCGCAAGGAGTCAATCGAGGATCGTAAGGTGGCCGAGGAAATCCTCGATGCATTAAATGGTTGGGCACAATACGAGCCTAATGAGGAGAACGCTATACGCGAGACAGATCCCGAAGCGCTTGAAGAACAATATGGAAGGCAAGAAAATGACGATGATTAAATTCCTCATTG
>MPMU01000125.1 GCA_002238665.1 Gammaproteobacteria bacterium bin55 | reverse complement strand
TTCGTCAAGTTAATTGCGTGGGTCGTAGGATCTGTCGCACTTGTTTCTGCGTTGTCGCAACTGATTCCATTTCTGTTATCCCCCTAACCCAGAGCTAGGTCAACCACGGATTGAGGCACTTGAATGCGGTTTATCCTTGTATGAGTGAGATGAGCCCGGTCATCTCAAGTTCATCAACAGTCCCCTCTTCAACGACCTCTCTACAGCTTTAATCAATGTTTCGTTCTGGATCTGACCGCGACGCCGCAGGATGTCCAGTTAAGAGGAGGTAAGAACCGGCGGACTGCACTTTATGCATATGTACTGTTTGAAGTGACATGCCGATAATTGGATCCAGAAGGCATGATCAAGATGCCACTTAACGTCGATCCTCAACTCGTTATCTGGAGAACAACCGTGAACGGATGGACTATCCTCGATGCCGTCGTGAAGGACTGCCATGTGCCTCGTCGCGGGTGGAGAGCGTATGTAAGAACGTTGTCGGTGCTCGAATGAAGCGAGGCGGCATGCGGTGGACGGTACAAGGGGTGAACGCGATCTTGGCGTTGAGATGCAGCATCAAGAGCGGGCAATTGGACGGCTATTACGATCGCTTTAGGAAGGCGGTCGCACGCGAACTGCGGGCATTCGCTACACATCCAGTTGATAGCGCCATCGCTGCGTAGCGAATATTCAACAAGATTTGTCATACACCACCCATCGTGAGACGAATAGACAATTTTCTAACGAGTCCATGGACGAGGATCTTCTTTTTCGTCCTTCTTAGCGTCCCTATGCTCGTGCTAGTGGCGAGAATCGTTCAGGAATTCCTATCACCAGGATCAAGTTTTGGCGCGGACCCAGCCAAGGAAGTCGTCGATCATCTCGGTGAATGGTCGATAAGGATTCTCTTCTTGACCTTAGTCGTATCCAGCATCGCCCGCCTCACGGGTACTCCAAGGCTGATTCGGATGCGAAGAATGGTGGGTCTGTGGGCATTTGCTTACGTCATCTGCCATTTTCTGAGTTACTTCGCACTCCTTATAGGTTTTGATTTCGTCGAGTTGTATCTAAGTGTGTATAAGCGACCTTACATAATTGCTGGCGCGGTTGCATTGTTATTGCTGATTCCATTGGCGGTAACTTCGACTAATGGTTGGCAGCGACGACTCAGACGGAACTGGGCTCGACTGCATCGATTGGTCTACATCATCGCCATCGCGGCATGGATACATCTATTTTGGCAAGAGAGAGCGACAATCGTGGAATCTGCAATTTACGGAATCATCTTGCTACTCCTGTTCTCGGAGAGATTGGCGAATACAATCAAGCAGCGCCGTCGACGTAATCAGAGCAATTTGTCACAGCTCGGGAGTTGATTTTGAAGAATCCAAGTTACTGGAAAGACAACTTGAAACTGGTAGGAATTCTGCTAAGTGTGTGGTTTGTCGTTTCGTTCGTATGTGGCATTTTGCTGGTTGATTTACTAAATCACGTGCGTGTCGGTGGATTCAAACTTGGATTTTGGTTTGCGCAACAGGGATCGATTTTCGTGTTCGTGATTCTTGTATTCGTCTATGCTCATCTAGCTAAAAAACTAGATCGTAAGCACGGTGTGGAGGAACAGTGAGTCTCCAAGTCTTGACCTACATTGTCGTAGGTGTATCTTTCGTGCTGTATGTAGGCATTGCGTTCGCCACCAAAGCACGTAGTACAAGTGAGTTTTATGTAGCTGGGCGAGGTATCAATCCGGTAGTTAATGGCATGGCAACAGCCGCAGACTGGATGTCAGCGGCTTCATTTATTTCCATGGCCGGAATGATTGCTTTCCTCGGTTATGACGGCTCTGTCTATCTGATGGGTTGGACAGGCGGTTACGTGGTTCTAGCACTTTTGCTAGCGCCTTATCTAAGGAAATTCGGACGCTACACAGTCCCGGAATTCGTTGGTGACCGATACGGGTCGCAAACTGCACGAACGGTCGCAGTTATCTGCTTGATAGTTATCTCATTCACCTATGTAATTGGTCAAATGCGAGGTGTAGGGATCGTGTTTTCACGATTTCTAAACGTGGAACTCGTATGGGGATTAATCACAGGTATGCTCATCGTGTGGGTATATGCAGTGCTGGGAGGAATGAAGGGCATCACCTATACACAGGTAGCTCAATACTGTGTATTGATTTTTGCGTACACAGTTCCCGCTGTGTTCATCGCCTTCCAATTGACAGGTTGGTTGGTACCACAAGTTGGTTTTGGAGCCTCACTTAACGACGGCTCTGGCTTTTTACTTGACCGATTGGATCAGGTGGTGACAGATCTTGGGTTTACTATGTATACCGACGGTAGCAAAGCAATGATCGACGTGTTCTTTATCACGGTGGTGCTAATGTTGGGTACCGCAGGGCTACCGCATGTGATTGTTCGGTTCTTCACGGTAAAGCGAGTCCAAGATGCGCGAATTTCCGCAGGTTATGCACTTCTCTTTATAGCGCTTCTTTATACCGCCGCTCCATCAGTAGCCGCGCTAGCGCGTTGGAATTTAACTGAGACGATTCAACCAGGTGTGGTCGGTACAGAGACAGGCAACCTGGAATATGAACAACGTCCGGATTGGTTCAAAACTTGGGAGAAAACAGGGCTAGTTTCATTCGACGACAAGAACGATGATGGCCGAATTCAGTACTACAACGATACGAATGAATCGTTCAAAGACAAAGCCGCTGAATATGGCTGGGAAGGCAATGAACTGACGATCAATCGAGATATCATCGTGCTCGCAAATCCAGAGATTGCAGGACTGCCTGATTGGGTCATTGCACTCGTAGCCGCAGGTGGAATCGCGGCAGCGCTATCGACAGCCGCGGGACTATTGCTGGTGATTTCAGCGGCTATTTCGCACGATCTTATTAAGAGCGTATTCAGTCGAGATATTTCGGAGAAACGGGAGTTAACTGCCAGTCGAATTACGGTAACAGTTGCAATCATCTGTGCTGGTTACGTGGGATTTAATCCCCCTGACTTTGTCTCCCAAATCGTAGCGTATGCCTTTGGATTAGCGGCCTCGAGCCTCTTCCCTGTGATTTTGCTAGGCATATTCAGTGTGCGTATGAACAAAGAAGGTGCAGTGGCAGGGATGCTCACGGGACTGATCTTCACGGTGACTTACATTCTTCTATTTAGAGGCATCATCATGGAGCCTCTACTACCGAATACACCGGAATATTGGCTGTTCGGGATATCACCGGAAGGTATAGGAGCGGTTGGCGCGTTGCTCAATTTTGTGGTTGCGATCACAGTGAGTAGACTGACACCGAAACCCAGTGAGGAACTGGTTGAAATGGTTGAGAAAATGAGGGTACCAAATTGACAGATTTAGCTGATCAATCAATGAGTGTTCTGGCGGCTGATGCCAATGGACTTGACACTGCTGAAATAAAGAAGCTTCAAGCAGACCTAGTGGACTGGGATGTTGTTAACGAAAACGGTATGGATATTCTTGAGAAGATGTTTAAGTTTGACACCTACTTAGCTTGTCTGGATTTTGCGCGAAGTGTTGGCAGGATGGCTGAAGAATTTGATCATCATCCCCGATTGGTCGTTGAGTGGGGAAGGGTATCCGTAGCGTGGTGGACTCACGCCGTGTCAGGTTTACATACCAACGATTTCATTATGGCAGCAAGAACGGATAGGCTGGGTTGACCTAGTGTCTGACAAAAATTATCCAATTGTCGATTTCACCCTGATTTGGATGATTATGAGTCACGCATAGGTGTCGAGTTAAGCTGATTTTGACAGCCCGCTCGTTGAATTGGGTTCACTTATGGCCACATTTAGACGATTTGAGGCGTTTGTGTAGGAGTTTGGTATAGTTTCGTCCAGAAAAGAGATAGAAGCGTTGAAAACGTTGTTGTTAAGCGGCTAGTTTATGGTATGTACCACGAATTTGATCAGCTTCTCGCAACTATCGATCGCGTCGATGCCATGGAATACTTCCGTGAGAAGCAGTTGGGCGATCCGGTATCTCAACGTATAGAGAGCTTCAACTTCACAGGTGCCGATGGCGAAGAAGCGATTGCTTTCATTCGTCCAGATATTGAGATTGTTGCGATCCATTTGACGACCTTCAAGCTTAGCTCTGACGTCGTTCCAATGACCTGTTTATTCTTTGAGTAGGCGTACACTGGCCGATTATGTAACGGGGTAAGTCTTCAATGGGACTTCCAGTGGTAGTCATGATTGGATCGTATGAAATTAACGGTGACTTTAGTCTGGACATGACTGTATTTCACTCGCAATCCAATTCTGGTCAGATATAGCAGGCACTTCCCGCCAAGTGGGATTCCTGACCTGTAAAACGACAATCAAGATGTAAACTCAGCGATAATTAAGATGAGAATCGGTGAGGCCGAAAACCGCGCTACGTGATCGCGACGTAATATGCTAAGGTGTGACCTCCTCATAAGGAAGTACATCTA
>MPMU01000124.1 GCA_002238665.1 Gammaproteobacteria bacterium bin55 | reverse complement strand
TGCCTGGCAAACACATTACCGATCAACAAGTGAGACTTTACATGCAACACAGAGAAATAGACACATTGCAGACAGCCGCCGCGAAGGTTGGCTTCAGTAGCGCTACAGCCTATAGGATCAAGGCCGATCCTAGACCTCCGTCCACCCGGACAAGACCACTGTTATTTTAAGAGTGAGTGCACTATGAAAATCAGTAAAAGACCATCCATTTGTGTTGTAAAATCGTTGTTAGCTCTAATTGTCTCTACGCCGGTGATATTCACTGCCTCTGCAGACTTACGCATGGGTGTAGCTCCGTATGCCCTCCATGATAAGCAGTTAGTGATACCTATCGAACAGAACGGGATCCTGGAACGAGAGGAGCACGCGTATACCGTGCCGGTTGACTACGAGGTTGAACGCGTCTTGTCTGCCAATTTCCTTCCTCTTTCAGAAGCTGAAATCCTCGCCTACATGCAGGTTTTACAGCGCTTAAACACAGAAGATTATCAACATCGGTCGTATCGTACGGTAGGCGTAGTAACTAACTCTCGACAAGGTAGCAATCAATATTCCAAGTCAGGTCTGGGTACGCCTGCTGGGAGAATCAAATGTTGGGATCATCGAGCAGCCTATCCACACAAGGGTACGTGGCATCTACCCGATGGTTCTTCAACGAAGTGGGTGAAAGCCAAGTCAAAAGCCTCTTGTGAATACATACATACCGGTCCAGCAGAAAGGCCACCCTGGATTGGTTGGAGTATGACTCTGATCCTGCGCGCCGACAGAAGTATTTGGAATTGGTTGGGTTTCGAGCGTCCCCAGGGTATTGGTCAATTTATACAAGTGGGATTTATAGTTGAATGGGTCCAAGACTTAGTTAAATGGACGGCACACAAGTTACCACGGGTTCATGTAAGAACGATGATTATGTGCACATGTCCCTGATCGATTTGATTCTTCCAGACGGCTATGTCTACACTGGGTGGACCCCCGTTTCAATAGCCTGGTCGACGAACGAGGTGGAGGATTGTCCCTGAGCGAACGCAGACCATCCTGTGTAGATGAAATACTAGACAATGTAGGAGATCTAATGAGTGTATTGCATACGGTAGTCGACATGAACAGCGAGGTCATGATCCGCGCATACAGGCTCGCAGAGCAATTGGGAATTGATTCTTCAACAACATCGGATTCCGTGGATAAGCAGACAGAGGAGATTCATCGCTGGCTGTATCAATGGGAAGACGAAAATACCGTCACGTCGCATCTCCGGGCTACGAAACCTCCTAAGGGAGACGACGTCTGATGAATTGTCTAAGGTTACGTCAACGGATGAACATAGAAAGCTTTCTAATGAGCGGCATGCCACAGAATGATCTCACGTATTGGAGTCTGTGCTCGATCAAAGTAGATGCTGTGCGCTGTAGTCACGAATGCCACCCGCGATGAACGAAGGTCGACCATCCGATGTGGATGAATTGTCAGACAGTCTGATTCTCTTACTGGCTCGGGTGCACAGACTGGTAGACATCAGCATTTTAGCAGCGAGTCGCACTTTGTCGATTGCGAAACAAATTCAGGTGGATATGCCTTATAGTGAAGAGGACCTCAACACTGAAGAGAGGAAATTGCGAGAGTCGGTACGAAGATTGTCAGCTTATCTTCAAGGTGTTCCATATGTACCCCCTCCGTCTGACCTGGGGCAGGTGTCCACTAGAGAGGTTGTTCAAATTAAGAAAAGCTAGAGTGAGCGTTTTGGTGACACGATCGAGGTCTAACTAACTTCATCACGATCTGATACGCCTTGAGATGCGTCACATAGAAAAAAGTCCAATAAACGAGGTGGGGGATTGCCTATGAGCGAACACAGACCAACCAGTGTAGATGAGCTACTTGACAACGTAGGAGATCTAGTGGGTGTATTGCATACGATAGTCGACATGAACAGGGCGGTCATGGTCCGCATTTACAAGCTCGCAGAGCAATTTGGAATTGATTTTCCTGAGACATCGGATTTTGCAGATGTACAGGCAGAGATGGTTCATCGCGAGCTGGAACAATGGGAGGACAAATATATCGGCACGTCGCCTCCTTCAGGCGAGTAACTGTCTCAGGGAGACTACATCTGATTAAATGTCGAATGCCATGTCAACGGATGCGCTCAAGCAGCTTTCTAACGAGCGACACGTCAACGCATGATCTCACAAATTGGAGTCTGTGCTCAATCAAAGTCCATACTGCGCGCTGTTGGCACGAATGCCACCCGCAATGAGAGAAGGTTAACCATCCGATTTGAATGAATTGTCAGACAGTCTGATTCTCTTGTTGGATCTAGTGAACAGACTGATGGACATCAGCATTTAAGTAGCGAATCGCACTTTGGAGATTGCACAAGAAATTCAGTCAGATATGCCGGACCTTAACAAGGAAGAGATGGAAATGCGAGAGTCGCTATCAAGATTACCAGCTTGTCTTGAAGGTGTTCCATATGTACCTTTCACATCTGGTTCAGAACAGTCATCCGAAGGAGAGGTTTTCTGGAGAGGTTAGACGAATTCAGCGAATCTAGAGTGAGCGTTTTTGTGACACGATTGACGTCTAACTAACTTCATCAAGTTCTCGTACGACTTGAGATGCATAACATCGATAAAAGTCCTATGCCGGTTTTACTAGGCCGAGTGTAAAGCTTGGAGTATGGTTGAGACATTTCAGAGCGATAGATTATTCTCAAGGCTACGATCCTCCTAGCTCTTATTCAAGTTGAGGAAGTAGCTCTTATTTCTGTACCATCTAGAGCAGATCACCTGAGATGTTGTTAGCATCTACTGCGGCGCGGACCACCTCGTTGGGATCGTTTTTAAGGATCACAATCCAATGTGCAATGTAGGAGGCGGTTGCTTGGGTCGTGTACCAATCTGAGTTTGCCGCCGATCCCCAATGTATGGAACAAGTGGGTCCTAGCCAAGATTTAGTTCGGCCCAAATCCACCTACCCAAATTAGGCTTGAGTAGGCTACCGCGTCGTTAGCTGGAATACACGGACGCAGTAATACTCACCTTGTTTGTTACTCGAATCAAAGACTTCAAAACAATCCTGTTTTGGATCGTACATGTCGAGTATCTCGCACATGGGAAACTATCCGTCTGCGAACCATTTAATCAACTCTCACACTAAATCCCGAACGACAAGAAAGTGCTTTTATACCTATCCCCTCCCTACCTCGGATGATTCTGCATAACGATCTCCGAAGGAGTGCTCAACCAGAATACTGGACGGTTGCTGTCATGGGAGACTCTTTAGAAATGAACATCGTGCCCGTTGAATTTAACGAAGTTCCTGGTTACCTAAGGGTGTTGTCCACACTCAAGACATCAAAGTTATGGCTATCTGAGGAACATCGTAGCAAAATTGAAAAACCATCCAATCCAATCTTCCAACCACCTGAATACGAGTCAACAAACTGTTGTTTGGAGTGTGATTGGGGAAGTACTTGCGGTCAACGCTGCACGACGTTCTTTGCTACAAGTGAAGCGACGTGCTTGTGCGGGCCAGTGTCGTATTCACCAGGAGGCGGTGGAGGTGGTGGCTTTGATTGCTCTACGTCCAATTTATCTGATCGAGAAAAGGCGAAGAGTTTCCTAGTAGAAACGTTGGAAAGTACCACCCGGGGACCTAGAGAGGTTTTTTACATCGTACAAAAACCACACCCTTGTGAGATCGGAAAATTCAAGACGGGACCAGATTACGATGTATGTCCACCATCAATTAAAGTCGATGCGTCATCGGTCCTCTACGCAGGCCATACCCATCCTAAATTTGCCTGGCCAGCGGATCGGAATAAGAAGGTTACTTGCGGTCTCGTATTAGAGGGATGGATCAGAAGTAGGTCAGATGTGGATATTCAAAACGGAAGGAACGAAGAGTGTTCAAAAAAGGACAATCAAACAGGGAATCGATATCCTCTTTTATTACGAACACCCAACGACATAATCAAAAAGTGTGGATCCAAATAAAGAAAGGACCGATGACCTTCGTTTCTGGAATCTTATACGGAAATCGTCACTCTTACCATATTTTCAGCCTAGTAATCATGGCTCTAGGTACACAGCAAGGGCTAGTGGCAGATTCTCTTATTCAAATTATTGACGATCAATGTGACCATGAAAGGGACTGCGTACGTTTCAGTGGACACTTTTATCCTTAAGTTTTTTCGTTCAGGGTGTGATGTCAATGTTACTCACTAGGTTCGTTGTCAGCATGATTCATGCCAGTTTGTTCTGGAAACAATTCTCCTTCTTTTGTCATCGTCTCCTCAAGTTTGTCCTTTCTGGGTAGCTCCGCGCGTCTCAAAGGTGCCCGTCGCAAGGGATTGAACAGGTTCATAAAGTACCGATCAATCTCCTTCTTCGCCTCCTCCCGTGTTTGAAACTTGGTGCGATGCACAATTTCACGTTTCAATACCCCAAAAACCGATTCGGCCGAAGCATTGTCTGCCGCCGTCCGCACCCGGCCCATGCTGATGCTCAGCCCATGGCGTTCAAGAC